>NZ_JADEWL010000093.1 GCF_015207665.1 Plectonema cf. radiosum LEGE 06105 | reverse complement strand
TTAAATCAGTGAACAGTCAACAGTTATCAGTTATCACGGTTTCAGTTGGGGATTTAACCCCGACTGAAACACACCACTTTTAGAAGTGGGGGACTCTGACTCCCAATTGATTTACAGTTTTTAACTGATAACTGATAACTGATAACTGATAACTGTTGATAACCGATAACCGAATAACCAATCAATGTGTCAACTTCTGGGAATGAATTGCAATGTACCGACTGATATTTGCTTTTCTTTTGAAGGCTTTTCAGCTCGGGGAGGTAAAACTGACGATCATAAAGATGGTTGGGGTATTGCTTTCTTTGAGGGAAAGGGTTGTCGGATTTTTATGGATGCTAAATCTTCCGTTAATTCTCAAATTGCCGATTTTGTGAAACGTTATCCCATTCATTCAACTCACGCCATCGCCCATATTCGTAAAGCAACTCAAGGTGAAATTGTTTTGGAAAACACTCACCCTTTCCGTAGGGAATTATGGGGACGATATTGGGTTTTTGCTCATAATGGTGATTTGAAAGATTTTAATTTGCCATTTATGGATTTTTACGAACCTGTGGGTAATACTGACAGCGAAAAAGCTTTCTGCTTGATTTTAGAAAGTTTAAGGCAGCAATTTCCCATGGTAAAACCGCCTTTAGAACCATTGTTGACGATTCTCAAAAAAATCACTAATAAAATTGCTAAACAGGGCATATTTAATTACTTATTAACTGATGGCGAACATTTTTTTGCTTACAGTTCAAGCAAACTTTGTTACATTGTACGGCAAGCGCCTTTTGCTGCGGCTCATTTAATTGATGAAGATGTGACAGTGGATTTTAGCGAATTAACCCGCCCTAGCGATCGCGTCGCGGTGATTGCGACTACACCCCTTACAGATAACGAAGTTTGGACACAAATTAAACCGGGAGAATTACTCACATTTCACGAGGGTGTACCTATTAAAGTATCAAATTAAAGTATCAAAAGAAATTTAGAGATAGGATGTATTGCTACATCTTTCCTAAGTAATCAAGCCTTGATTATTTATATAATTACCACTTATAAAACTGTTCCCTCCAGCCCTATCTAAACCAAATGTCTCATTAATGAAGGCACAAGTACTTATAGTTAGAAATCATTAAGAATTAGATATTAACTCCCATCCTTTTCTAACTCTAGCGTGAGTCCATTTAAGATAAGGAGTAATCAATAATCTAATTAGCAAGGGAATAATAATTGCTGCTCCAAAAAGAATTAAAGCTAATATTTTGATAGCAATAATTTGTAGGTCTTTAGCTAAATCTTGCACTTCTAAAAGCATTTCTTGATAATATCCTTGGATTTGCCTAATGTCGGGAATATTACCAATTGCTTCGTTGATTTTACTCAGAATAACAAAGTTTTCTGCCAATATATTTTTTGTATCTTTTAAACCCGGTACTGGAATATCAAAACCGGGAATACTAGGCAATTTTATAGGTAATTTTGTATCGGGAATCTTAATTTCAGGAATTTTAATTTCTACTGGAATAGTTACAATTCTCTGGGAAACTTGAGATAAAGTAGTTTCTAAATTGCCAATCGGCTCTACAGAAATATTTAGAGAATCTGTGGTTTGTTCTAATGTACTCACTATACCAATGAAGGTGCTGTTAATTTGATTTACAGTACTATTTATCAGGTGACTCATATCAAAAAATATACTAATACAAATTATTATCCAAAAAATTGGGATAAAAGCACTGACAATCATCCAGAAACCTTTAATTTTTTTTAAGCTCATGTAAGTAACTCCAGATTTATTTATTTAAATATTATTTGTTTAAATATTATTTACTTATAAGCCCCACTAGAATTTTAATACAAGACCTATGGTATGAGAAAAAAGACATCTGGGATGAAACACGTTATTAATAATTGCAGCCTATCGTAAGTCCTAAAACCCCAGTGGTAAGTGAGAATGGAAATAGCTTCACAATTACAAGCGGAGATTATATAAATAATATGGATGCTGAAGAATTACAGCGACGTTATGACGCAGGGGAAAGAGATTTTACAGCAGTTAATTTACGCTCGGCTAAGTTAATTGGAGCTAATTTAGTGGGGATCAATTTATTTGCAGCGGATTTAACAAATGCTAATTTAGCGAAAGCCAAATTGTGGGGAGCGAATTTAGGGGGTGCTAATTTAGCGAATGCTAATTTAACCCGAGCTAATTTGAGCGGTGCAAATCTCAAAGATGCCAATCTCCGGGGAGCCAAGTTGAAGTATATTAAGATTTATGGAGCTAATCTTGCTAGAGCTTGCTACGATAACAGCACTCATTTTACTCCCAATTTTGACCCTATTAGCAATCAGATGCAAAAGTTTTAATTAGGGAGCAGTTGGGGTAAAGGTCAAAGGTTTAAGGTCAAAGGTTTAAGGTTTAAGGTCAAAGGTTTAAGTTTTAAGTTTAAAAATTGAATAACTCCGCTGCTACTAACTCAAAACTCCTAACTCCTAACTCAAAACTCCTAACTCAAAACTCCTAACTCTTAAATATTTATCGCACCAGTTAACCATTTCCCAGAGTACATGAGCGACTGCTTCACGGGAACGATAACTGTGGGTTTCGCAAGGTAACTCTACCCATCGCACAGTTGCACCATTACCTTTGAGTGCTTCGTATAAACGTTTGCTTTGTAAGGGATATGTACCTGGATTGCTATCGTTTGCACCATGAATTAATAATAATGGTGCTTTAATTTGCGATGCATGGGTGAAGGGTGACATATTAATGTAAGTTTGTTGTGCTTCCCAAAAGTTACGCTGTTCTCCTTGAAAACCAAATGGTGTTAAAGTACGGTTGTAAGCTCCACTTCTAGCAATTCCCATACAAAATAATTCCGTGTGGGCTAGTAAATTTGCGGTGGTAAATGCACCGTAAGAGTGTCCGCCGATACCGATATGCTTAGGGTCTGCGGCTCCACGTTGAACTACATAATCAACTGCGGCTTGCGCTCCAGCAATTAATTGTTGTACATAGGTATCGTTGGGTTCTTTTTCTCCTTCACCGATTATAGGTAAGGTTGCACCGGAAAGTACTGCATATCCTTGAGTTAATAGAAATAATACAGAAGTCATACCGGGACGACTGAAGGTGTTTTCGGCTGTGGTGATTTGTCCAGCAAATTCTTTGTCTTTGAATTCTTCAGGGTAAACCCAAAATATTGTCGGTAAGGGACCGTCTCGTTCCAGGTCATAACCGGGAGGTAAGTATAATTTCGCTGATAGCTGCACTCCATCGGCTCGTTGATATTGGACTAATTCTTTATGAATTCCTGCTAATTGCGGTGCGGGGTCTTGGTAATTGGTGAGTATCTTTTTATCGTTATTGTTCCGAGAAAACCGCATCAGGTTTGGTGGTTCGGTTTGGGACTGACGTATGGTAATCAGGTTTTGTGCTTCGTCGTCAAGTACAGCAAATATTTCTTCATAATAAGGGTCTTGACATTGCCACAACCGTTGAGTTTCTTGAGTTTCTAAATTGAAACTATCTAAGAAGGGATATACACCATCGGGTGATGCACCCCGTCCGCTGAGGTATATAGTTTGAGTATCAGGTGCAAAACGGAGAACTTGGTAATCATAGTCTCCTAACTTGACTATCGGTGTTCCGGGAGCGTTATATTTATCTTCAAAGCTGCGGTCGAATAGTAATTGTGGTGGTGTTTCTGGATTATTTGGGTAAATCCGCCAAGTTCTGCAACGACGTGTATCATACCATTTTTCATACACCAGCGCTGCATCTGAAGTTCCCCAAACTACTGAATTAAAGCGATATTCTGACTTCCATAATTGGGTTGGTGTTGCCGTAAATGGTGCTTCTAGGATGAATAAAGCATCGCGATCGCCAACTTCTAGATTGGGGTCTCCATCATCTAGTGCTTCTACCCAAGTTAATGTAGCTTTTGCATCACTGCGCCAGGATATTCGTCTTCTACCTTTACGTACAGCATCAAATTTGATGGAACGTTCTTCATCAAGAGGTAAATCTGCTACTTGATAAATCTGGTTTCCGTTATGATCAATTACATATATGTTTCTAGGAAAACGTGCTGCGGGGACTTGGTAAGAAAAGGGTTTGTGTATAGTAGAAATTAAAATAAATTTACTGTCGGGAGAAGGAACAATTTCATTAATTAGACAAGATGAAATTAATTGATTACGGTTTCCTTCAAGGGTAATTTTTTCTAAATTTGAAGTTAGATAATATTCAAATAATGCCTCATCATAAGAACTTTTGAGTAAATTTGTATAGGTACGAGTTGGTTTTTTATTACCTAAGTTTTCCTGAATTAAAGGACCAGGAGGAATGTTAGATTCCGTTGGTAAATCACCGCGATTATGGGAGACAAATTTACAAATTAATGTTTCATCGTCAAACCAACGGTATGGTGTTCCGTAAGCAGCATTGAGTACGGGTTCGGTTAAACGTTTGGTGGTTCCATTTGCTACGTACAAAACCCAAAGTTCTAAACCTGTTGCTTGAGTAAGGGTAAAAGCTAATTTTTGACTATCTCTAGACCATTTGATAAAACTGATACGGGGATTTTCTGGTAATTCGATGATTCTCACATTGTTGGGAGAATCTACTGTCTTAATCTTCATACTATAGTAAGTATTGTGACGAGCCGGACCATTAGTTTGCGGATTCAAACGAAAACCTGCTACAGCAACTTCCGGTTCTGCAAGTAAAGCGATAGGAACTAAGTGTAATTGTTCCAACTCCAGCATCCAGGTTCTATCAGGAGAAATACGAATCTGTGGTGGGAGTGCTGCTTCGAGAATTTGATTGATCGGTTGTGGTGGTTGTTGCCAAATTTGTGGGGTGGAATTTTCCATTTTGTTGTATGTAAGTACCTTTGTAATCCTAGAACATCAGTTGATGATAACTACTTTATATTAGTAATCTCCCTATAATGGGTATATGTTATATATAGTACATAATCAATGAATTTTTATTGTACGAAATTTGATTATTCATAAATCTATATTGATTAATATCAAATAATTATGACATTTAGCTCAATCGAATCAGAAAAACAGTCCAAAGCTCAAATTCAAAAGCAACTAGAACAGCAAAAAACTCTTGCAAGAGTAATTAGCAGAATTCGACAATCATTAGATTTACAAACTATTTTTCAAAATACTGCAACCGAGGTGCGAACCTTACTTAAAGCTGACAGAGTAGCTGTATTTAAATTTGATATTGCAAATGATTGGGAAGGAGAATTTGTTTCAGAAGATGTTGCATCTGGCTGGGATTCAGTAATTGCCAAAAAAGTCCACGATTATTGTTTTGGAGAGCAGTTTGCGGCTCATTATCAACAAGGTAGAGTCCAAGCAGTTGGTGATATATATCAAGCAGGATTAAGTGATTGTCATGTTGATATTTTAAGTCAATTTCAAGTACGTGCCAATCTGATTGTCCCATTATTACAAGAAAATACTTTATGGGGTTTGCTTTGTGTACATCAATGCAGTGATATTCGTCATTGGCAAGAATCGGAAATTGAATTTATCCGATTAATTGCTGAACACTTTACCGTTGCGATTCAACAAGCCGAATATTTCCGAAAGTTAGAATTACAGGCTTTAAGGTTAGCTCAATCGGCTCAACGTGACAAGGTAATTACTCAGATTGTTAATAAAATTCGTAGAACATTTGATATTGAGACTATCTTTCAAACAACAACTCAAGAACTACGGGAATTACTCCAAGCCGATCGAGTAACAATTTTTCGTTTTAATTCCGATTGGAGTGGTAATTTTGTTGCGGAATCTTTTGCAGAAACATTGACTCCTTTAGTTGATATTCAACCGATAATTAATGATACTTATTTACAGGAAAATCAAGGTGGGCGATATATTCGTAATGAGACATTTACTGTTAATAATATTTACCAAGCTGGGTTAACTCAATCTCATGTAAATTTATTAGAAAAATTTGAAGTAAAAGCTTTTGCAACCGCTCCGATTCTTCAAGGAGAAAAACTGTGGGGAATCATTGCTGCTTATCAAAACTCCGCACCGAGAATCTGGCTTCAAGATGAAGTGGAAATAATTACCCAGACTGGAGCGCAAATTGGTATAGCATTAAGACAGCACGAATTATTATCTAAAGCTAAAAATCAAGCCCAACAACAAAAAACATTAACTAAAGTAATTACTCGGATTCGGGAGTCTTTGGATTTAGATACTATTTTTCAAACAACTGTTACTGAAGTTCAACAAATGTTAAAAGCGGACAGAGTAGCAGTTTTTCAATTCGATCCTCAACAAAATTGGGAAGGAGAATTTGTTTGGGAAAGTGTTGCTCCTGATTGGGATTCTGTTGTTGCAGCTAAGGTTTATGACCATTGTTTTGGAGAACAATTTGCTGCTGATTATCAACAAGGTCGTGTACAAGCAGTTGCTGATATTTATGCAGCAGGATTGAGCGATTGTCACGAGAAAATTTTAGCTCAATTCCAAGTCCGTGCTAACTTGATTGTTCCTTTACTTAAAGGAGAAGATTTATGGGGTTTATTATGCGTTCATCAATGCGATAATCCTCGTAATTGGGAATCAGAAGAAATTGAATTTACCCGTCAAATTGCTGATAATTTAGGAGTTGCTCTACAGCATAATCAAACTTTATTAGAAGCTCAATATCAAGCAGAACAGCAAAAAGCATTAACTGGTATTATTACCCGAATTCGTGAATCATTAGATTTAGAAACCATCTTCAAAACTACTGTTACCGAAGTACGTCAACTTCTCAAAGTCGATCGAGTAGGAGTTTTTCGTTTTGACAAAGCAACTGATTGGGAAGGAGAATTTATTTACGAAGATGTGGCTGCTGGTTGGACTTCAGCTATCGCCACAAAAATTTATGACCATTGCTTTAGCGAACGATTTGCACGACTTTATCAACAAGGTAGAGTGAATGCGATCGCCGATATTCATCAAGAAGAATTTAAACATTGTTACTTAGAAATTTTAGAAAAGTTTCAGGTTCGTGCTAATGTTGTGGCACCCTTGTTAAAAGAAGGTGAATTATGGGGTTTATTATGTATTCATCAATGCAGTAATACTCGTAATTGGCAATCTTCAGAAATTGAATTTATCAGCCAAATTGCTGAACAACTTAGTATTGCTTTGAAACAAGATTCCTATTTAAAACAAGTCCGGATGCAAGCAGTAAAATTAGCAGAAGCGACAGAAAGAGAAAAAGCCATGGAACGGCAAAAGCTTCTGGCTGAAACTGTTGATAAAATTCGTCAGTCACTTGATATTAAAGTTATTTTTAAAACCACTACTCAAGCGGTAAGAGAATTACTAGAAGTTGAACGAGTTGCAATTTATCGTTTTAATTCCGATTGGAGAGGTAAATTTGTGGCAGATTCCTTTAAAGATGATAATAAACCTGTTATCAATACACAACCAATTGTTCAACCAGCATTTTCTGATGACGACGACGATAATTTACCTCGCAATGAAACTTTTGTTCCCATTTCTCAAGGTGATAAATTGTGGGGACTATTAGTTGCTTATCAACACTCGCAACCCCGCTACTGGAAAGATGAAGAAGTCAACTTACTTGCACAAGTTGGAACGCAATTAGGAATCGCGATTCAGCAAGCAGAATTACTGGAAAAAACGACAATTCAAGCGATAAAACTTGCTCAAGCTTTACAAGAATTAAAACAAACTCAAGCTCAATTGATTCAAGGTGAAAAAATGGCAGGTTTGGGACAGCTAATCGCTGGAGTGGCTCATGAAATAAATAATCCTGTCAATTTTATTTCTGGTAATCTAACTTATGTAACTGAATATACTGATAATTTAGTCAAACTGATCAATCTTTATCGTCAAAATTCTTCAATACTATTACCAGAAATTCAAGAACAAATTGAACAAATTGATTTAGACTTTATTCTCGAAGATTTACCAAAAACCCTCAATTCTATGCAAATAGGCTCTGAGCGGATTAGTCAAATTGTGCTTTCTTTACGAAATTTTTCTCGTAAAGATGAAGCCGATCTAAAAACAGTAAACATTCACGAAGGATTGGATAGCACTTTACTTATTTTAAAACACCGATTAAAATCAAATGGCGAATATCCCGGCATTGAAATCATTAAAAAATATGATAAATTGCCATTAGTAGAATGTTTTCCTGCTCAACTAAATCAAGTATTTATGAATATTTTGAGCAATAGTATTGATGCATTAGAAGACAAATTTTCTACATCATCCTCCACCTCTGCTCAAGTTACTTTAAATATTGAAATTACCACCGCAGCAATTAATGATAAAATCATCATTAAAATTGCCGACAACGGTTGTGGGATACCAAAAGAAATACAAAATAAAATTTTTGACCCATTTTTTACCACAAAAGAAGTCGGTAAAGGTACAGGATTAGGGTTACTTATTTGTTATCAAATTGTAGTTGAAAAACACCAAGGTCAAATTAAATGTTTTTCTCAGTTAGGACAAGGTACGGAATTTGTGATTGAATTACCAGTGAAAGGTTAAAGGTTAGAGGTTAAAGGTTAGAGGTTAAAGGTTAGAGGTTAAAGGTTAGAGGTTAAAGGTTAGAGGTTAAAGGTTAGAGGTTAAAGGTTAGAGGTTAAAGGTGATAATTGCCCCCAACCCCCCAACCCTACTTCCTACTCCCTACTCCCTTTATTCAAATTTATAGAAAAGGTGTTGTTTTTACTTTTAACCGACTTAAAAAATTAGTATAGTCATTTCAAATAACAAAAAGCTATTTAGTAATATAGACTGCATTCCGTTAACGTCCGAATAATCATTAAAAGGAATCAACTGGGAATACCTCTTCTATGAGTTCATTACATTTATCCTTTACGCTTCCATCTCGCTATAGTAGCTTTTTACCTCGGTTCTTGCGACTGGCATCTGTGAGTATTCTCTCGAATATGATGGTACCGTTATCTGGAATAGTTGATACTGCATTCCTAGGACATTTGGCAGATATTCGTCATTTAGCAGGGGTAATTTTAGCCAGCATTTTATTCGACTACCTCTACCGAATTTTGAAGTTTTTTCGCAACGGTACCAACGCTATTACCGCTCAAGCTGTGGGAGAAAATGATGAGAAGGGAATTCTACTCTCTTTGTTACGGAGTAGTTTAGTTGCAATGGCGATCGCGATTGTCATCCTGATTTTACAATACCCCATCCAAAAATTTGGTTTTGCGATTTTAGCAGGTTCTCCAGATGTGGAAGTTTTTGGCATTGACTATTTTAATGCTCGAATTTGGGGAGCTCCTGCGGTTCTACTCAATTTTGTGCTGATTGGTTGGTTTTTGGGACGGGAAATGAATTTTCTAGTATTGCTGATTTCTTTTGTAGGTAATTGCTCGAATGTGATACTAGACTATGTAATGATTAATCGATGGGGCTGGGAAAGCATGGGAGCCGGGTTAGCTACGGCTTTAAGTCAATATTTAGCGCTGCTGGTAGGGTTGGTAGTCGTCGTTTTGAATATTCCTTGGAAAATATTACCGACAATTATTAAAGATGTGTTTAACTGGCAAGCTCTCAAAGCGAGTATAGCACTCAAAACTAATATTCTCGTCCGCTATTTGGCTATGATTACTGCCTATTCTATCTTTACTAACCTCAGTGCTGCCATGGGAAATGAGGTAATCGCAGAAAACGGATTGCTGCTGCAAATTGTACTCTTAAGTCAGTTCGCAGTTAACGGCATCGGTTTAACTACTCAATCTTTAATCGGTAACTTTAAAGGTAAAGGGGAAACCCAACAAATGATGCCAGTGTTACAGGTTTCTATCTTTACTGGTGTATTAATTGCATCTATACTTTCCTCAGTAACTATTCTATTTCCACAAACGATTTTTGGCTTATTAACCAGTCATACCGATATTAGCCAATCTGTTACGAATTATCGGGACTGGTTGTTACCGCTGTTAACCTTTGGTGCTATTGCCTTCATGCTTGAAGGGTATACTGTTGGATTAAAACAAGGAGCAAGACTGCGTAATTCTGCCTTAATTGCTTTGGGGTTAGGATTTGTTCCTATGGCAGGTATGGCTTGGTACTTGCAAAACAATCATTTATTGTGGTTATCACTGACATTTTATATGGCAACATTAATGGTGTCTCTTGGGGTGCAGGTTCCGAGAATGCAGAGTCAGCAATAATCTTTATTTTTCGCTTCTGTGAGAAATCGGGTTTTTATAATCATTAGACATCTCCGAAAAAGAATGTAGAAACGCGAAATTTCGCGTCTCTACAAGGTTTCTGGATGACGCATCATTAATTTCCACCAGATGTCTATTATGGTAAAAACCCGACTTTTTGAACTTGGTTTTTGAACAAGTCGAATTAACCTCGTCGCAATTGGTCATACTCAAGTCGTAATTTATGATCCATCTCATTCTACTTTATCTGGGTTCCATCCAAATTTTATTTACGCTTATTCTTTGTAGGAAATAATTTATCGTCTCACAATGCATCTATCTGAAGTTATAAAAAAATAAAATCGATTGGAAGTAGTGTTTTGATGATTAACTCATTAAAATCAACTTTGATAAGGGGAAAGAAGTCGGGTTTCTTTTAGAAACCCGGTTTCTGGGTCTAAACTATGAATTACAAATCACCACCATGGGTTATCAACCAATCGAAAATTACGGCATTATCGGCAATATGCATACCACCGCTTTGGTGGGGATGAATGGTTCCATCGATTGGTTTTGCTACCCCAGACATGATTCCCCAAGCGTTTTCGCTGCTATACTCGACGAAAACAAAGGTGGACATTTCAGTATTTCACCTACACTTGGCGATCGCGCTCACAGACAATTTTATTGGCCAGAAACTAACGTTTTAGTCACCCGCTTTCTTGCTGATTGTGGTGTCGGACAAGTTATCGATTTTATGCCTGTAGGATTATCTGAGGGCGAAGACGGTTATCATTGGTTGGTGAGACAGGTAAGTTGCATACGCAGCAGTATGAAGTTTCGTATGGAGTGTTATCCTGCTTTTAATTATGCTCGCAATGATCATTCCACCCAACTTAGTGAAGGTGGTGTGATTTTCAAATCATCCGATTTAAATTTAGGATTGGTAACTGATATCCCTCTCAAGCAGGATGACAAAGGTGTTTTTGCAGAATTTACTTTGGCTGCGGGGGAATCGGCAGTATTTATATTACGTGAAGTTGATTGCGAGCAAGGTTGTGGCTTACCGCTGAATCCAGCAGAAACTAGGCAGGTATTTGAACATACTGTAGATTACTGGCACCGTTGGATTTCTAAGTGTACCTATAAAGGTCGATGGCGCGAAACTGTAGAGCGTTCAGCGTTAATGTTAAAATTACTTACCTACGAACCAACTGGAGCAATTATCGCAGCACCAACTTGCGGTTTACCCGAAACCTTGGGTGGTGAGCGGAATTGGGATTACCGTTACAGTTGGATTCGCGACGCTGCTTTTACCCTTTATGGATTAATCAGAATTGGATTTACAGAAGAAGCAGGAAAATTTATCGATTGGATTATATCCCTTTGTCCGTCATATTCAGAAGCAGATTCGCAATTGCAGATAGTATATGGTATTGATGGTAGAACAGACCTTAAAGAAGAAGTTTTAGACCATTTAGAAGGATATAAGGGTTCTTATCCCGTTCGCATCGGTAATGGTGCTTACGATCAAACCCAACTTGATATTTATGGCGAGTTGATGGATGCTGTTTATCTTTATGATAAGTATGGAAGCCCGATATCTTACGAGACATGGATTAACTTATATAAGTATATAGATTGGGTTTGCGAAAACTGGCATATAAAAGACCACGGTATTTGGGAAACCAGAGACGCAAAACAAGACTTTGTTTATTCTAAATTAATGTGTTGGGTGGCACTTGATCGAGGTTTACGTTTAGCTCAAAAACGTTCCCTTCCCGCAAATCGCGAAAAATGGCTGAAAGTTCGCGATCAGATATACATGGATATCATGGACAAGGGATGGTGTGAAGAAAAACAAGCCTTTGTTCAGTATTACAACAGTCATACCTTAGATGCCAGTAATCTCATCATGCCCCTGGTACTTTTTATATCACCAACCGACCCCAGGATGCTCAAAACACTCGATGCAATAATGCGATCGCCACAACAAGGAGGGCTGTTATCCAACAGTTTAGTATTCCGTTACAACACCGAAGACTACAGCGACGGGTTGGATGGTGAAGAAGGAAGCTTTAACCTGTGTACATTTTGGTTAGTAGAAGCTTTAACCCGTGCAGGAAAAGGAGGACATACTGAACGTCTTGACAAAGCAAGATTAATCTTTGAAGAAATGTTAAGTTATGCTAATCATCTGGGATTGTATGCAGAAGAAACAGGTACAAGCGGTGAAGCATTAGGGAACTTTCCTCAAGCTTTTACCCATTTATCATTAATTAGCGCCGCTTATAATTTAGATCGTTCAATTTGATCAGATAGGTAATAGGTAATAGGTAATAGGGTTGGGGAGAATAGGTATATAACTGAACAGAAAATACACAATTAATGAATACTTACATACTTAGAGGGTGTTTATAAAATAAATGGAAAGTACGGTGTGTTACGGCTTCTGGGATTCTATCGGAAAAAGAGTAGGTGAAAATTTGCCGTAACGCACGCCTGGCGTTGTTGGTGCGTTAGATGTATTCAAATTATATGTTTTAGCAGAAGATAGTCGTGCATCTAACACACCCTACAAAAATTTTATTTTGTATTTATAAACACGCTCTTAGAAAGACAATTCCTAATTCCATGTTATCCACAGACACACTACGCGCTTCACTCCTAACTCCTAACTCATAACTCCTAACTCATAACTCCCCAATTTCAAAAAATCGCGGCAAGATAGAAATAGAGATAATTTAAATTTAGGTAATCAGTTATGTTTCCTTTCTGGATGAATTCTTGCTGCGGTACTGATAATTTTTCTACTACAAGTCATCAAGAGAACAAATTAAAATTTCTCAAATTTATGAGAGACAACGTAGAAGCAAGATTAGCCGCTCTGAATGCAGCGATTGAAACTATCGAACGTCAAATCAGCCGAAACCGCGATACTGTTTAAGAAAAGTTAGGAGTAAAAGATAGGACACGAAATGTACATACAATTTAAACATTGCCAGACATCAAAACTATCTTTTTTACTGATAAAATGGTATTAAAGTAAATACCTCGAAGCTCGTGTAACCATTGGTTCCGGCATTAATATGTATTAACTGCTAGTGGCTTGAAGCTCGCTCAAGCCTTTGTGGGATGCCACCTTTCTTGGTTTTCCAAGAATGTTATATCTAGACTTTTGGCTTGTCTAAAATGTCTATATTGAAAGCATCAGTTAGGCTCAGCCTTGACTATGAGGCAGAGCAACAAGGGAATACATTCCCAGCTAAAAGCTGGGAACGAGAAAAACTCAAATAAAAATAACGAATTTCCTTACAATCATTCACCAAAATTTAGCCCACGAAGGTGGGCTTTGTTTTTATAGCCCCAGACTTCTAGTCTGAGGGGCTTGTATTCAGGAATTTTTATCACCCACCCAGAAATTTTACCCAACTCAAAGACGATTTAACTGCATTAAATAAGCGTTTATCCGTTGTCCATAATTCAATTGACAAGCGTTCTGTTAAGGCTAGATAATGAGCATCGTAAGTTGCAGATAATGAATAACGTTGTGCAATTTGAAAAGCTTGTTGATGTAATTGGGTATCTCCGTAAAATCTTACTCCAAGATTGACTGCTCGCTCTAAAAGTTTTTCACCTTCTTGTGGTGTAATTTGTTGAGCTACTACAGCTCGGTGAAATGCATTACAAATCTCATAAATTAGTAAAGTAGGAGCAACTATGGTATATCCTTGTGTTTCCCATTCATCCCATTTTTCTTGATAGATAGAATTTGGACTAGCATTAGTTAAAAAACGCACAATAAAACTAGCATCAACACATACCATTGCTGTTGTCATGAGTTGGGTTTTTTTCCAAAACAATCGTGAAGCATCTCATCTTGTTGAGTGGTACGCTCATCCCTGGTGATGTAAATATACTCATCTATTGGAGGGTTAAATGCTTCTCCTTTTCGCCGTTGATAAATTTTATTCCTTAGCTGCTCTCGTTTTTGTTGTTCAGATGAAGAAAGTTTCTGCTGTTTCAACTTTTCCTCTAAAAAAATTTGTTCTTCTGGCGTTAAAGATTGAATAATTTGCATTAACGATTCAACTAACCGAGTATTCATAGATTTAGCTAAAGTGAACAGCTATTCTATAGTAAAAAACTAAAATAACAATAAGGTAATTTCCTTACAAACATTCACCAAAATTTAGCCCACGAAGGTGGGCTTTGTTTTTATAGCCCCAGACTTCTAGTCTGAGGGGCTTCTTATCACCTTATCACCCCATCCCCTTGTCACGAATTACGAATTACGAATTATATTCACCTTATCCCCTTCCATCTCCCCCAATCTTTTTCAAACTAGCCATTACCTGACACTTTTGTAAGACTCTAATCAAACTTTGGGCTTGGAGTTTATATAAAGGTACAGGTAAAGTTTGAGGTAAATTATTGATTAAATCTCTAGCTTTATTAAAGGGATAATTAGAAAGTTTGACAATTTGATTTGCACCTTCAAATTTAGCTTCTTGGGTGATTGCACTTTCAATTACTATTTGCCAATTTTTAGGATAAATACCAATTCTACCTGCTTCCATTCTTTTTAATCCGTCGATGGTTGCGAGTACAACTAAACGAATACCTGGTTGTATTTTTCTGTATTCTTTGGGCATGATTTCCGGAGCAATCCCTGGCTTTTGATATAAAATTGGTACAACTCCATAACCATAAGCAATTTCAGAAAGCAGTAAATCATTTAAGGTATCAACTTCAGTAAATTGATATTCAGTGACTAAAACTGTTTGATTGTGAAACCGGAATAAGTCGAGAATGTTTTCACCAAAAGCTGCTCCAGCAAAAGCTTCTGATGCTACTGCATAAGCTGATATAATTTGAGCGCTGGGTAATATTTGAGCTAAATTTTCACTCAAACGCTGTCCAAAGGTACGAATTACTAAGTTACTTTCAGGGTTGATTTTTCGAGTTTTTAACGCTATTTCCACATTCAATATTTCGTCTTCTGTAGTCGCAATTATACTCTTGGCTGTGGAAAGATTTACTTTAGTTAAAGATTCATTTAAATCACCTTCAAATAAGGTTATATCAGGTAGTTTATTATTATCGAAGTCGTCTTCTAAAACAATTCCCACCACAGGTTGATAAAAATCTTGTAAGATTTTTGTCACCCTACTTCCTACTCTTTTGATACCAATAATTACGATATGTTCTTGTTGAGGAACTTCAGTGCGTCGTTTAGAAAATAGAAATTTTGTCGATAAAAGCTTCTCGGTGGCTAAAGCATATAATACACCGACAAAAGCAGTTCCAGCTACAGCTAATGATAACGCTACAATTTGCTGAATTGGATGGTTTGTAGTAACGCTATACAAGAAATCTGGATATCCGCCTAAGAGTAAACTAATTGTGATATAAAAAGCATTATAAATACTATCTTTATTATCTAAGGAGTTAAATAAGATAGTTCCAACAATTGCTAAAATGATAGTCACAAAAACTGAAATAATTACTACACGGCGAACTTGGGAACTGGAATCCCAGTATTCTAAAAGTTTTTTTCTAATATTAGTAGATTTTGGCGATATTTGTTTTTGCTTAGGATTATTATTCGCTGATTTTTTTGGTTGTTTCGATAGTAATCTATCAAATTCTTGGACATATATCAGAGTTGCGCCATCTTGAATTATTGTTTCCGAATCCCAATCATAAAAGGAATTAAAGCTATCATTATCATTGGGTAAATAGCAAAGTAACATCCGTGAACTCGAATTTAATTCAAACAGTTGACGACGGTGAAAATTATCTCCAGAAGAAACTTGATGCTGAAATACTCCCAACCAGTTACCATCTAAATTAAAATATCCTAAAGAATTTCCCCCCAAAGCTGCTAAAGCAAAAGATGCTGCCGATAAATAAATCGGATCGTAAGCAACAAAATTGCTTAAGTGTTCTTCTAATAGTTGATTTAAGTTTTCTTTCGTTGAACGAATTACCAAACGAGCGTTTTTGTTAAGTTGTCTAACTGCGATCGCAGTTTCGGCGTTGATTAGTTCATCACTGGTGACAATCAGTACAGCGCGACAAAGTTCGATTTTTGCACGCTCAAATACACTATTATCACGACAATCACCAATAATTAAATCATCAAGTAAACTATCAACACCAGGAATTCTCCAACTATTTGGCTGTACTAACTCAATTCCGACAACTTTCACCCCGAATTGTTTCAATGCAACTACACAATGCTGTCCCAATCCTCCCAAACCACAAACTAGAAAACGTTCATCTATAAAAGATTGATTTTCTGCCATATATGTAATTTATACTACTTAAAATCAGTTTAAAATTAATTGCGAGGGATGTAAAATATGAAAAATATTTAGTTTTTTCCACTAAGTTTTAGTATTTTAGACTTTTACTCCAAAAAATCGAGCAATTCGGTATACATAAAATTTTAATACAGTTTCTTGTTCAGCGATTACCGAAAAATTCATGGGAAGACGTAGTAATGCTACCTCTCTACATTGGGTATGTGACACAATCCCATGACTTCTTCTCACTATTAACAGTTACAGCATATTTGATCTTTATGAGGCAGATTCGGACGGGCAGGGATGTCCATCCCACAACAGCTTTATGATATAATGCTGTAACTGTTAAATTCTTCTGTTTAAAAAGATGATTTTATCTGTATTTTGCTATTATTTAAACTATTTAGTGTAATTAAATTCCCAAGTTATAAATCTGTTTTAGATATAATTACTTCAGCGGGACGTAGGGTTTTTTCTCCCCAATAAAATCCACGACGCACAACTTTAGTAATCGTTTTTTCTGGAATATCAGTTCGGAATTCTCGGTCAACTACGCGACACAAATTGAAATCAAGCTGTGTTTCTTCTACTTCTATTGGTAATACTTGACGCTTTGCTAATATGCTGAGGAATTTACGATGAACTGCTCCTATAGACTTGGGTAAACGTTGTAAAAATTCTGGACTAGCTTCAGGATTATTTTCTAAATAATTTAGCAATGTTTCAAATGCATCAGTAACTTCTAATAGTTCTAAAAATAAATCTTCTATTGTCGCATTAGCTTGAGTTTTCTCTGTCCTTAATGATTGTTCTAAAAAGATATTTGCTTTCTGTAAAATGCCGATTTTATCAATAATTGAATCGCGCAATTCTTGATTAATTATATACTTTTTCTCAGTATTATCCCTCAGGGCTAAAATGCGATTAAATAAAGTTTTAAAGTTCATTTTTTTTAAGAATAAAATGGAATAATTGGAGGTTGAGCCTCCAAACCTTGGTTCCCAGGCTCTGCCTCGATTCGGAAGCTCAACCAAAGAACTAAAATTGAGAAGTTATTTTATTGACGTTGGAATCTTTTTAGATAACAATTCCAAACATTTCTTTGCCCAAATTTGTACTTGAGAATTGGGATGAGAAGTCAAAAGCTGACACACCGACAATGCTCTGTATAATTGTCCGTTCACTTGATAAGCTTTAACTAACCAAACTTGTGCTTGAGCATAGTCTTTACTGTTGCAATCATTCGACTTTTCGCAGTAATCTTCTAAGTATTTAATAGCTTTAGGATAACGTTTTTGTTTACAAGCTGATATCCCTTGAGCTAGTAATTCTGATAAGGACATTGTTAAGGGTTCTTTTTCTAAGTTTTCTTCTCGAATAGCTTTGGCGATCGCCATATCTAATCCATCAAATTCTGATAATAATGTTAATGTCGGTTGTGGTTGTTCTAAAACTGATAAATCGCTATATTTAAATCGTTTGATAGTCGGTAATATTTCGCATAAATAATCAGCTATAATGCGTTCATTTGGCTTCATCAAACTTCTTTGAGCTTTGGCAATTAGATCTACAGAATATTCTTTTCGTTTCATCGCTGCGGCTACAGCTTTGGTGATTTCTGCTTTTGATGCGGCTTGTGATACTCCGAGAATTAAGTAAGGATTTTTTTCCATAGATATATTTTTTATATTTTTTAATAACCTATTTTTAAACTCTGATACACTTGTTGAAAAGCTGGTTCATCTGGACAAATTTCATAAGCCCATTGTCCCAATTGCTGGATGATTTGGTAATCACCTAAGTCTTTTTTTATTGATTCAACTAAACTTTCAATCAAAAATTTGGCTACTAAGAACTTGACTTGCTGATGATGGGAATATTTCGCTTTTTTAATTGCTTCATCATAATGATGGTTTTTAAAAAGCTGCTGGATTTGATCAATCTCTTGCTGATATTCAACTCTTTCAATTAAATCAATGACAATAGGATTTTTTGCGTCGATTTTTGTAATTTCTCTAAGTTGTTTTAAAGCTTGTTCGGAGGAAATTTTTTGATTAATTAGTTTCTCCCGAATTTCTTCTGCTTTATATTCAGTTAAGTAACTTCTAGCTGCTTGATTTCCTAAAAGACTGTACCAAAATTCGGCAAATTTTAAATGTTCTGTTAATTCTGATATTCCTTGACGCTGATATCCGCAAAGTCTGTTTATTTCCTCTTCCCACTCTCCATTCCCTTTAATTGCTGTTTTAGCTTGATTGAGAGGAACGATCGCATAAAGCCATTTTCGTTGTTTTAACCACTCGCAACCTTCATGGTAAGCCACAAATGAACAAGCAAAGATTTCCATCCCAACAGGTTGAGTTGAGGGTTTAAGCTCAATAGCTCGTGATATATCTCCCTCTAGACAAGCAGCAACGGCTAACCCCCAAGGAGTATAAAGCGCTTGTAATATATTTTGTTGATCTATCTGTTTATCTATTTGCTCAACTACAATATCCTTCCACGATTCTAAATACCGATTATGACATCCGGGTGTAATCCACAGTTCTTTTACCCTGATTCCCCGTGAAGGTGGATTACCCATCAAACCTAAAGCTACTGTTTCTAAACGATAGCGATCGCGCAATTCTAAATAATCGGAGGTATTATTATCTTTAAAAGTATCTATGGTATCTGACAATCGTTGTTTCAATTCTAAAGATACTGCTTGTAAATCTACTTCTTGTGCTATCCAAGGTACATCTTTAAGAGCCAAATCGTTGTGTAAATTTGCTAATGCTGTTGATAAAGCCACAATTAGCAGTTTTACAGATTCTATTTGGGTTGAATTAAAATCGTTGCGAGCGCGGTAATAAGTTGCTACTGTCCAATTATGTAGATTAATAATATTCGGTTCTATAATCCATGCTTTTTCTACTGTATCTCTAATCATTCCCCAATCAGAATTTTGCCATAATGAAGCTTCTATCGATGGTTGAATATGTCCGTTTAAATTAGCTACAATTAGTGAATCATCACCGAAACATTGGATAAATTCAATACTCGCTGTTTTCGCTAGTGCAAAATTTTTTTCTTCAACTAACTGCTGAATATTTTGTAATTTTAACAACCTTTGCCATTGAGAAATAGTTTCTAGATTTTGCCTTTGAATCTGTATTCTCTCACCAGATAAAACTTGCCACTCACGTGCTGCTGCTGCTAACTTACCTTGTTTAGCAAGAGCAAATCCTCGCAGATAAGCGGCTTGTTCAACCTGTATATCTTTCAAGTAATTCAGTGCTAATACCCATTCTTGAGCCTTAATGGATATAATTCCTAACCGAATTTTACAGTCTGTATAATCAGACAGTAGACGGAGAGCAGCTTGGTACAAAGTTTCAGCTTGCTTCAAATTACCTGATTTTTCAGCTTTAAGTCCATCTCGAAATTTTTCTTTACCTTGGAGAGTATTTTGCAATTGCTCTAATAATTTGATTCCATCCGAGCGGGGAAAACTAGTTAAAGCAGAATTCAACAGCGCGATGGCAGTTTTTAATTTACCCGCATTCTGAGCTTGATAAACCGAAGTTAAAATACGAGAGTAAGTTTGTTCCTGTTTGACTTGAGCTTCACAAGTTGCGATCGCGTTTTTGAGTTGTTCGGTAGAATAAAGTTGTTCTGCTTGACGGTAAATTGTCATCGCATTTTGGAAAAATCGATTTTCTCTATGTAACTCTGCTTCTACAAGTAATTTTTGAAATTGACTTCGGCAATCCAGTTCTTTTTGATATTTTTCTATAGACTGAGAAACCGTAGTATCACAGATAATTTTCAGATAACGTTGGTAAAAGTCGATGGCATTCGTAAGGTAATGGGTTTCTAAAGGATTTCCACTATCTTGCTCAACGAGCATTTTACCATGAACAACTAATTTATTTGCATCTGCTAACTGTTTACACCATTTTTTTAATTGCTTTTGCAGCTGATTTAAATCATTCTCTAAAAACAACTTGCGAAACAAAAGCTGTGAAAAATTCGGTTGTTCGTACCAAGTATTGATCAGATTTTGAGCAATTGCGATCGCATCTTGTAACTGTTTATTTTCTGCAAGTAATTCAGCTTCTTTAAGTTGCTGCAAAGCTTGATTTGAGTCTTTAAAACTGTTAAGGAAACCCATCAAATCTCCTCCTTACAGCTTGGTATTTTCAACAGTAAACAAGACAGTGCATTGCGGAGGAACACAATCGTTGTCACAACTATCGTGGTGAGAGCGCCGAGGTAAGAAGTAAGGAGAGGTAATTCATAAAGTCTACGTATTAAGGAAATATCAGTATGACAATTAGGACAAATATTACCTTGAATCCCCTTGTATTCACATACAGGACAGTTGAGCTTAATCATCGTTTCAGCCCTGTAGCAATAGTATTGGTGGACAACTCCATATCGAACCAGCGACTGACCGAAGGTTGCAATTCATTCCAGAGTCGATCTACTTCACGCTCGTTACTTTTAGAGGAAGCATCAAGCATTCGATAAAGCTTTTCTGACATAGCATTTGCTTGGGTGGGTTCTACTCTATGAGCTTGTTCAATGGCGAATAAACACCCTTGAACTAGTTGGACTTCTGAGGGTAAATTCTTGATTTCCCTGGTTACATCCTCATTGAGAGATTGCATCTGAGAAATATTATTATTGTTAATTGCAGCAAGCAATTCTTGAGATAAATTTTGCAATCGTAACTGTTGCGGTTGAGGAATCATAAATCCGCAGAGTTCAACTATTTGATTGCATTGATTCATGCTATACTCAGCTTCGAGTCGTTCTTTCGACATCGCGGCTTGAAAATTTTCTAGGTCTACTTTTGCACGTTCGCGTAAATCAATGCGTTCTTGACCGTTTCTAGGGTCGATAATCTCATTTGCTAACTGTACCACTGGTACTGATAAACGTAACGCTTCTTCAACTCCGAACTCTGTTAAAGACTGGTTATTTAACTCGGCGATCGCAGTTTCTAAATCTTGATAAATTTTTTCATCTGAATTACCGCGAGAAAAGGTGTGACTGACGCTGACTGAGGTATCATTTTTCAAAGTGGCTCGCACCGTCAAACCGCTGTTTTTTTCATCCAGATATAAATTTACTAAAATTTCCGTTCCTGGGGGATACTTGGCTTCTAAACCCAACCACAGAACCCCAATACTTTCATCTTCACCGCGAACTTGATCAGGGCTAAAAAATCGAAAGTGAATCAAACGCTGTCCATCAGCTACAGTCTTAAAAGTATGACTTGTAGTGACTGGTAAAATATCACCCCGGCTAATAACTTGATATTTACCGTCGATCAACTCTATATAATAATCGCGGGAACTGGTAGTCACTTTATCAATCAATCCTGCTGCAACCATTGCTGCACCTTCAGCCACCGCATACATCGGACGAGGATGAACTACAATTTTATCACCAAAAGCTTGCTTAACTTGATGTTGGACATAGGGAATTTGCGAACAACCACCTACCAAAAGTACCACATCCACCATATCATTCGTATATTCCGAATATTGCAAAGCTTGATGACAAATTGCGATGGAACTTTCAACTAAATCCGTAATAATTTCTTCAAACTGGTTGCGAGTAATTTCGACTTCGATGGGAATCGAAAGTCCGGCAGCATCCAATAACGGAGTAGCAGGTTCAATGCGAACAACATCAGTAATACTCAATTGAACTTTGGCACGTTCTACAGCAATTTTCAGGTCTGCATGAAATCGCACTTTTGCATAATAAGGCATTTTAGCAACCAAAGCATCAATATCGTCAATTTGCTCTTGCTCAGCGACTTGCTGTTTGACAAAATTAATCATCCGAGAATCAATATCATCTCCTCCCAACCACAAATCACCCGCTTTCCCCTGCTCAATAAATTGAGTTCCTGCGGCTGTAATTAAAGAAGCATCAAAGGTTCCACCACCAAAATCGTACACCAAAATTGTTTTCACATCTTCACTATCTGGTGAAAAACCGTATGATATAGCTGCTGCTGTGGGTTCAGGTAATAATTCTAAGGGAGTAATTCCGGCTTTGAGTGCAGCGGTACGGGTAGCATGACGCTGTTTATCATTAAAATAAGCGGGTATAGTAATTACTGCTTGATCAATATCTTGGGTTTTACCAATATCTCCCCGGTAATCTCGCGCATTTTGTACCACTTTTTTAATAATTTCCGCCGAAATATCATCAGGGGAATATTCTTTTCCTCCCAACCAAACTGCAAGACTATTATCTGTACCTTCAGTAGGTTGAGCAATTTTATAACCGATTTCCGACATTTGTTTTTGAACTGCTGAGTCACTAAAACCTCTACCCATCAAACGCTTAATCGAAATAATTACATTTTCCGGTTCCCCTCGTAATTGGTTGTATGCTTTCTCTCCCACCATCAATTTATCTTGCTGTAGGGCAACAATAGAGCGAGTCAGTTTTCTATCTGGTGGTGTATTATCACTCGCACTCACAACTTCAATTTGAGCTTCTTTAAATGCTGCAACCGAGTTGGTAGTACCCAAATCAATTCCAATTGCCTTACCCATACTTGCTACCCCGCAATGTATAATTTTATTTGTTTTTTTCTAAACTACTGAAACTAAAACTCTTTAGATACAAGGGTTATTTGTATTAGCTGCATCAATAGTTACATTAATTTTAGACAATTATTTCCGAGTAAACTTGAGTAATAACACTAGTAGCAAAAAAGCTGTATTTGGCGGTTTTTTTAAGTAAAAATAGGTAGTTGGAAATCAATCAAATTTTACCTTATTCGGAGAGAAGGCTCCCGCCATAATCTGTGATTTGGCGGCGAGATGAATCGAGGGCAAAAAACGAGACGTTCCCCGACCATAACTGGCTGCAAGCCAGTAAGGGAAAGGGAACAGTTGAGTTGCAAGTCCATGTTATGATTTACGTTAATGTGCGTGACGTAAATATGCTGGTATTTGAGGCAAAACTTGAGGGAGAGGACGGGCAGTATCAAGCGCTTGATGAAGCGATTAGAACTGCTCGTTTTGTTCGCAATGCAAGCCTTAGATACTGGATGGATAACAAGGGTATTGGGCGATACGACCTTAGTAAATTCTGCGCTGTACTTGCGGCTAATATTGAGTTTCCTTGGGTTGCCAAACTGAACTCGATGGCGAGACAAGCTAGTGCCCAAAGAGCATGGTCTGCTATTGCTCGGTTTTTTGATAACTGCAAAAAAGGTAAACCAGGAAAAAAAGGTTTCCCAAAGTTCAAGAAAGAACAAACGCATGGTTCTGTTGAGTACAAAACCTGTGGATGGCGACTTTCTGACGACCGTAGGCATATCACTTTCTCCGATGGATTTAAAGCAGGAACCTTCAAACTCTGGGGAACTCGTGACCTGCATTTCTACCAACTTAAACAGTTTAAAAGAGTGCGGGTTGTACGTCGTGCAGATGGCTATTATTGCCAGTTTTGCATTGACCATGAACGAGTAGAAAGGCGAGAGCCTTCCGGTAAAACTATTGGTATTGATGTGGGATTGAACCACTTCTATACAGATAGTAACGGGGAAACAGTCGCCAATCCTCGACATCTCCGTAAGAGCGAGAAATCTTTGAAACGGCTGCAACGCCGGATGTCTAAGACTAAAAAAGGTTCTAATAACAGAGTCAAATTTAGAAATAAACTTGCGCGTAAGCACCTCAAAGTAAGTCGCCAACGTAAAGACTTTGCTGTCAAGACAGCAAGGTGCGTGGTGAGGTCTAACGACCTCGTGGCGTATGAAGATTTGATGGTGCGGAATATGGTCAAGAATCACCGCTTGGCTAAGTCGATTAGTGACGTTTCGTGGTCGCTGTTCCGTCAATGGGTTGAGTATTTTGGTAAAGTTTTTGGCGTAGTAACTGTGGCAGTTCTACCCCACTACACTAGTCAGAATTGCTCTAATTGTGGTGAAGTTGTCAAAAAGACTCTTAGCACTAGGACTCATATTTGCCCTCGTTGTGGACATATCCAAGATAGGGATTGGAACGCGGCGCGGAACATATTAGAAAAAGGATTGAGTACGGCGGGTCACGTCGGAACTAACGCCTCTGGAGAGACTGATCAATACTTGAGTGGGGAAACTCATAAAAGCAAATCAACTCGTGGAAAGAGGAAACCCTTCATAGCGATATGAGGGAATCCCCCGCTATATCAGGTACTCCTGATATAGCGGTGGGAGGATGTCAACTTTAACAGCAATGCTAATTTGTTACGCATTTCTGGTTCCCAGTATCGGTTCCTAGGAACTAGTGTTTGGAGGCTCAGCCTCCGATTATTGCAACTGGTGTATTGCGGTGAATTTGAATGGACTAGCCGTGTTTAGACGAGTTTCACTAATTGTTGGAGACGTAACGCCCGGCTACGTCTCTAGAAGAATTTTCTTCTGATTAGGAATTAAGCAATTCTTTAAATTTCTCTTCTTTAGCAATTGGTTCAAAATCTGGGTCATTTACAGCATCTTCCTTATACTGCGGATGCAAATTAATCGCTGTTTGTAGAGTCTCTACAGCTTCATTTACTTTACCTTGATAACAATAACAAATTGCTTTATTATAATAAGCGCTAGGGTAGTTTTCATCCATTTCTAAGGCTTTATCAAAGTTAATCAATGCTTCCTCATCTCTTTGTAATTCAATTAAAACATAACCCCGTTTATCCCAAGCTTTAGGAGTTGGATTAAATTCAATCGCTTTATCAAAAGAAGCAACTGCATCTTCATAACGTTCCAACATTTCCAAAGCTAAACCCCGATTCATCCAAGCTACACCGTCAGTTGGTTCTACTTCTACCGCTTTATCAAAAGATTGAAACGCTTCTTCATGACGCTGTAATTTTCCTAAAATTACACCTCGATCTACCCAAGCTTGATGGTAATCTGGTTTTATTTTCAACGCTCTGTCAAAGCCAGATATGGCATCTTCATAACGCTTGATTCTTCCCAAACTCATTCCCAAGACAAACCACAGTTTTTCGTTATCTGGTTGCTTTTTCACAACTTTACCAAAAGCGGTAATTGCAGCTTCATAACGCTTAATTTCCATCAACGCCAAACCACGATGGTACCAACTATCGGTATGATTCGGGTTAATTTCTAATACTTTATCAAATATGGCGATCGCGTCTTCATATTGTTTCAATTCCCACAGCGCTAAACCCTGCTGATACCAAAGTTGAGCGTTATCTGGTTGTACTTCCAAGGCTTGATTGTAAACGTCAATGGCTGCTTGGTAATTGCCGGCTGTAAATAACTCGTTACCACGAGTCACAAATTCATCGAGATTTACAAATAATTGGGGATGATTGGATTTGAGTTTTTCAATTGGTTCGATTACTTTCTCTAGCTTTTGCAAGATTTCCCCAACGGCGGAAGCTGCAATTTCTCCGGGTGTAATTTCGGATAGCTTTTGTAAAATCTGTTGCTTTTCAATTTCTGCATCCGATTGCACCAACTGTAATTGTTCGCTTAAGGTAGATTCTAATTTATCTAATTTTTCCAAACTAGAATCTTTGCGAGCGGTAATTTCCGATTGTAAAGCAGCAAGTTGTTCGCGAGCGGTATTTTCTAATGTTCTTAAACTTTCCAAAGTTTGATTTTGTTGAGATTCAATACCATCGGTAGAAGTTGAAATTTTGCTGTTAACTTCTGTTTCCAGATTTTGGAGTAATTCCCAAGTCGAATCCTTACGAGATTGTACCTCAGATTGTAAAACAGCAAACTGCGATCGCAATTCTGTTTCAAGTTGAGACAAGCTTTGCAGAGTTTGCTGTCTTTGCTCTTGAATTTGCGATCGCGATTCTGTAAATTCCGCAGTTAGGGAAGTTTCCAGATTAACTAGGTTATTTTGAGTTGAATTAACTTGCTCTTGAATCAAATTTTGAGCTTGCTGCAACTCCCCATGAATTTGGGAGCGTAATTGTTCGAGATTTTGCACCATGATATCTTGCTGCTGCATTGCTTTTTCTCTAGCTTCAGTTTCGATATCATCAAGTTGCGGAGTAAAATCGGCTTCTAGTTTGTGTAAATTCTGTAAAATTGCATCACGATAAAGTTGAGCATCTTGTTGAAGTTGGGAAAGTTGATTAACGAAATCGGATTCTGTACCGGCAAATTTTTGGATAGTTCCATCTTTTTGGGTTTCTAAATCAACTTGTAAATAAGAAACCGTTTGATTAAATTGATTCTCGGCAAGTTTCAAATTTTCGAGAATTGCATCTTTTTGAGATTGTACGTGAGTGAGAATTGCAGATAATTGAGGAGCAAAGTTTGATTCTAACTGCTGTAAATTATATAATGTTTGCTGTTGTTGTGCTTGAGTCGCTGATTGCAGTTGTTGTAACTCAATTGTAAAATCGGTTTGGGACTGTTTGAGATTTTCTACCGCTAAATCCTTCTGTTGTTGTAAATCTGCTTGCAAGACATTTAATTTCGGTTTAAACTCCGCAGAAAGACTTTGTAAAGAAACCAAAATTAAATCCCGTTGTTGTTCTGCTGCTAATTGAAGTTCCTTCAACTGACTTGTAAAATCAACTTGCGACTGCTTGAAATTTTCTACCACATCATCCTTTTGTTGTAACACCTCCGATTGCAAACCTTTCATTTGGGGTACGAATTCAGCACTTAACCGTTGCAAATTTTGAATAATCGAATTACCTTGCTGCTGTGCATTTATCTGAAGTTCCGTCAGTTTACCAGTAAATTCCGTATCTAACTCATTCAAAGCCTGCTTAAAAACATTAATTTGTGATTCAATTTCCGCCAAAGCTTGTTGCTTCGACGAAGATAAGTCAGCAACCAACAGCGATAAAGCTTCTTGCTTACCACCAATATCTTCCCGTAAAATTTTCGCTTCATTATCTAACTCATCAACAACATCTTCGGCTTCTGCGATCAGTTTCTCTACCCTTTGATTTGCGATCGCGATTCTTGCTTCTAAATCACCCAATTCCTTGAGACGAGCAGTCACCAAATTCGTTACTTCCCGAAAAACCGCACGTCTTAACAAAAATATCGCAACAATCATCCCCATCATTAATACAACTAACGTAGCGAGTAGCGTATTAAATAAAAAAGTAGTTTGCCCAAAAGCGCGATTTGCTTCCGCTTGTACCTGCTCTTGTACCCGCTGACGCTCCTGCAATCGTTCCAACTCCTGCTGTGGAGTCAGCGCTTGAGCAACAACATAATTATCAGCTCCAGCCGTGACAGGTTTAGTACCAGCAACCCCAACAGACATTAAAAGAGTTGAAAGCATTATATTGCTGAACGAAACCAGAGCAAAGACCTTTGAATTAAAGCGTTCCACAACTCCCTTCCCTTGTCTGTTGGTAATTATAGTTAACGCCTATATGATAGCGGG
>NZ_JADEWL010000092.1 GCF_015207665.1 Plectonema cf. radiosum LEGE 06105 | reverse complement strand
CCTATTTCCTCTGTAGACTTATCCGATTTAGATACAAACCTTTTAGCTATCACCAGTGAAAAAACGGGTTATCCGGTAGAAATGCTGGAGATGGATATGGACATGGAAGCTGATTTGGGTATTGACTCTATTAAACGAGTAGAAATTATGGGTGCATTACAAGAAATGTATCCTGATTTACCAAAGTCTGATAATTTAGAAGAATTAAGCGAACTGCGTACTATCGGTCAAATAGTAGAGTATCTCAAATCCATGTCTTCTGGTTCTGCTGTTAGCACCCCGGTAGAAGCAGTAGAAACGACAAAGGAAGAAATTGCTCAACCGACGACAACTGATACAGCTTCTATTCCAGAAACAGTAGAAACAGAAACACCTGTAATTTCAACAGTAACAGAAGCAACTGTTGATACTAGTGGTCTTGGTCAATCGATGTTAGAAATCACCAGCGAGAAGACTGGTTATCCTGTGGAAATGTTGGAAATGGACATGGATATGGAAGCCGATTTGGGTATTGACTCTATTAAAAGAGTAGAAATAATGGGTGCATTACAAGAAGCTTACCCAGACTTACCCAAACCCGATAATTTAGAAGAAATCAGCGAACTACGCACCATCGGACAAATAGTTGAGTATCTCCAGAGATTATCTGGAGGTGAAAAAAAAAAGTTACAGTCTGATGCAAGTCAGCAGCAGTTAAATCAAATTGGGGGGGTTGTAAGACATCCCTCTCACATTTACAGTAGACAATAAACAGTCACTATTCCTATTGAAAACAAGCCAATGACTAACCCTACATAGTATTATGTGGGGTGTTCTTTTTGGTATCTAGGCAAACTTATAATCCTAAGTACTTGGGCAAAATTAATTGTATAGTTGTCCGAAGCGAGTGGAACGTTAGCGAAGCGTCTCCCTCCGGGAGATAGTGAAACGAAGCATTCACCCGGGTTAGTGCGGTTCATCGCAACACTTTGAGATTGCTGAACGCTGTCGTAAGCGCTTCGCGCACGCTTACGCGAACGCTTCGGACACAATTAATTTTGCTTACCCACTTACGTTATATTTTAACAATACCTTTGCCAATTTATGAGGGCTAAACAACTGTAGAAGCCTTGTGAATACGACCTAAAGAGGTGAGCTTGCTAGTATGTCAAACATGGGCTGTCTGTAGCTTTTGAGTTATTTTTGTGGAAGAATATAACTCTACTACAGAACGCCCTCTCTCTTCATACTCTTTTTTTGGCAAAGGTATTGTATTTGACACGTAATTATAGTCAAATTTTGTAACATACGTAAAAGTGACGGCACCTAATTACACCCTTAATAATCGATGCCTGTGAGATATGGGAAGTGTTGGTTTCATTTCATACTTCTAAACTATAGCGAATTTCGTCATCGACTGTAAACGAATTTAGCAGCGAGTTATCTGATGTTAAATTAAAAATCTATTATGCAAACTTATATGCATTGAAACGTTGACGAATTTCGCTATATTTATAGTGTAGTTATTTTAGGTTGTCATGTCTTCAGATAAAAAGAAGTATCCATCAGATGCAAGGAATGTTGGTTTTCGTATAAAACCTGAATTGGCTGAGAAGATGGTTGCTAGTGGTTTTGTGAGTGAAAATTTTACCCGTTCTGAACTTTCAAACGCTGTTAGCACCATGCTGGAAAACTATTTTGAAGCTTGTGAACCACTTAAACCAGCGGATACCCCTAAACTAAATGATTTACAAGAACAACTTAATGATATAAGGACAATCATATTGGGAAAATCCCTCCCCCAAGTTGCATGAAGTTACTTGGGGATGCAGTTGATATTGTGGCGAAATCAATACCGCCAAAACAGCGTAATCAATTTACTCGATGGATGAACGAAGTTAAAGAAGTAATGACTAAAACTGAATAATATTTATACTAAATAATTGATTATTTAAAACAAAAATGTAGCGCATATTCTTATAGTCTTTATAATGACAGGAGTTACGCAATTGTCACAATACATGGGTGGTGCGTGACGCTACAAGTCTTATAGAACCGTTCAAATTTTTTCCGAAGCGTCACAGCACCCTACAAAGAAAATGTGCCGGTTGCGTAAGTCCTAAATGAGAATACGCGCTACATTTTTTAATCATGAGTCAACAAGCAGATACGCAGTTTGAATCCGATTGGGAATTTACAGAACGTATTGTTAAACTAATTAATGAAATTAGATTAAAGCGTGAAAAAGAATTAATTGAATCTCAAGTTAACTGTGACCGTCTTATTAGTAGACAAAGTAATGAAATCAACGTACAAATCAAGTAATTTAATTTTATCTAGAACACTAAAGTTACTCCATATCTCATAATCCAAGTAACTGAAAGCGCTAATAAACTCACGTCGTAAAGTATCGTTATCTGATTTAAGTTCTATAGTTTTTACTAGTTCACTTTCTAGTTTAATTTGAAGACTTTTAATAACGTCCTCTATTTCAACGCTAGATGGTGTTATTTGTTTCAATGCTTTTATTTGTTTTTTTAATTTTTTAACTTCGGGTGTATCTTTAATTTCTTTTTGATTTTTAAAAGTTAATGCACGTTCTGCTAAAGTTATAGCGTTATCTCGTAATTGTTCTACTACTTGTTTATCTAAATTAGACTTAGTGATGAACTTTTTATTCGAGCAATTACCGTTAGATTTCGCATTGAGACAATAGTAATACGGTTCTTTTCTTCCATTACTAAACACTCTAGTTACCGTACCACCACAAACGGAGCATCGTATTTTACCTGAGTATTCATTTTTATTACGAGTGCGATCGCTTTTTGGATTGCACTTATTGCTTTCGATAATTTCTAATATTTTTAATCGTTCATCTTCTGATATATAAGTTTTATCGTGCTGGATGCTAGTACCGACACTTCCTGAATAAATAGGATTCTTCAATAAATTCGATATAGTTTTTACGCTAAATCTCAAAGTACAATGAGGGAATCTTTTTCCAGCATTATTTTGTGGGGGTAACTTTATTGGTTCGTTCGCTTTTATAACGTGATTACTTCGTTGCTTTCTTTTGTCAACCGAGGAAGACAACCCGAAATAATCATTTATCCAAAATGATGTTCCGCGAATACTATGAGTTCTATCGAAAACTTCAAATATCTTTTTGACTACATCGTGAACGGAGTATTCTAATTTATCTCTCATATTACAAAGCACAGGGGTGTAATCAAAAGCTATTTGGTTATCTGACAACACGTATCCAAAAGGTAATTTATGGGGAATACCTTGTAGCTTTCTATATTCCAAAGCCTTACGAACTCTAAGCCCCAACATTTTAACTTCATGTTTACTCACAGCTAATCGAATATCGGCTGATAATTCACCACCAACGCTTTCTAGGTCTAGTGAATCATCCATTGCCACAGGTTTTATATTCTTTTTGTCGAGCGCCCGCAATAACGTGTAGAAAGCGACTGAAGACGCAGCAACCCGATCAAGTCGCGTAAAAACTAGTTCCGACACTTCTCCCGGTTTTAACTTTTCGATATCTTCTAGTAACTGAGATAATCCCGGTCGTATGTCTTTAGTTCTCTTATCGATATCAAAATATGTTCTTGAAGCACCATATAGTTTACATCGATTTATTTGAGTACTAAGCGATTCCTCCTCACTGTACGCTTGCAACTTTGAAGATACCCGACAATACGCCCAAATTTCTTTCATGAGACAATAAAGAAAACAATAGAGATATTATATTTCAAGCGTTGTCTACTGTATATCTTCCCCCGCAAAATTACAACCCCTCCCCGCACCCGATTTTCTAGAATTTACATTACCATCCGGACACATCGCTTTAATCACCGATGATGGTTCCCTCACCACTTCCGAACTAGCCGAATCCTTAACTCAAAGCGGTTGGGAAGTAGTAGTTATCAGCTTTCCCGAATCAATAGTTCCGCGAAGTTCGGTATTACCGAGCCATATTAAAAATATAATTTTAGAAGATTTAAGCGAAGAGCATCTCCAACAACAATTAACAGCAATTGCAGCCAATTGCGGTTCCATCGGTGCTTTTATCCATATTCATCCAATATTTAACGCTGCACCCAAGAGTATAAAATATTTTCCCGAAGAAAAGGCGATCGTCAAACAAGTTTTCTTTATTGCTAAGCATCTGAAAAAATCTCTGAATGCAGCAGCAGAAAAAGGACGCAGTTGCTTTTTTACAGTGACTAGACTTGATGGTGCTTTCGGACTAGAACAAAAAATCAACTTTGGTGCTATTGGTGGTGGATTATTTGGATTAACCAAAACACTTACTTGGGAATGGGGAGAAGTTTTTTGTAGAGCAATTGACATACATCCCGAAATCGACACCCAAAGTTGCATCAACCATATCAAAGCCGAACTACACGATTCCAATCGTCTAATAACCGAAGTTGCTTACGGAAATCAAGGAAGAACAACGATTACGGTTGAGAGTTAGTACCACCGGAGTTAGGAATGAGGAGTTAGGAGTTGTAGAGACGTAGCAATGCTACGTCTGTACGGGAGTTAGGAGTTAAGAGTGAGGAGTGAGGAGTTGTAGAGACGTAGCAATGCTACGTCTGTACGGGAGTTAGGAGTTAGTGCGTTAGCGTTCACGCGAAAGCGTGCGGCTCAGCGTGTCCGCAAGGACATACCGGAAAGCTCGCTAGAGAAATTTTAATCTTTAACCTCTAACCTTTGACCTCTAACCTCTAACCTTTGACCTCTAACCTCTAACCTTTAACCTTTAACCTTTAAAATATCATGTCTGAAAATCAAAAAAAAAATTACGTCGGTCGCATTGTTGACTGGAGTAAACAAGCACCTATCAGAGCAGCTAAAGTAACATTTGAGAACCATGATGGTACCTCAATCGTTTCTTATACCGATTTAGAAGGTATTTACCGTTTTTCAGCAAAACCCGATAGTAATGGAGTTATTCAAGGACAAATCACAGTAGAAGCTAACGGTTATCAAACGTATAAAACCTCGATTAAATTACCAGGTGATAAAAAGGATTTCGGGGATATTACAATTGTTCAAGGAAGTAATAATACTGATAAAGAAAATATCGATCATACTTCTAGTATAAGTAATAAAACAGATAACGCAAATAAAACTGATAACGCAAATAAACCTGATAACGCAAATAAAACTGATAACGCAAATAAAACTGATAACGCAAATAACACTGATAACGCAAATAAAACTGATAACGCAAATAACACAAATAAAACTAATAACACTAATATAACTAATACTGAAATCGACAAATTAGTGCCAATACTAATAGCTTTGATGGTAGTCTTTTTCACATTTACCACATTTGCTATTGTATCCGCGATGAGAAAAGAGCGTTTTAATAGACGTGACAATTACATTAATTTTCATCTACCGATTAATCAGGTTAGAGGTTAGAGGTTAAAGGTTAGAGGCTAAAGGTTAGAGGTTAAAGGCTAATATCTGTTGTTAATAAATATTTTGCAAGTTATTAATTACCATAAAGTAGGTCAAAAACAATCATGAGAACAGCAACTTCAATTCGTCCCGAATCGCTTTTTATTGTTAGTGGAGGTGCTAAAGGTATTACTGCAAAATGTGTAATTGAATTGGCACAACAGTATCCGTGTAAGTTTATTTTACTAGGACGTTCTTCCTTATTAAAATCGGAACCTTTATTTGCAAAAAATTGCTTTGATGAAGCAACTTTAAAAAAAAGGATTATGGAATATTTGCTGGAAAAGGGAGAAAAACCTACTCCCATAGAGGTGAAAAAGATTTATAATCAAATTATTTCTGATCGAGAAATTAAACGAACTTTAGAAAAAATTAAACAAGCAGGAGGTGAAGCACAATATATTAATGCTGATGTCACAAATACTCAGGATTTACAGCAAAAAATAACTGCTGTTACAGAAAGTATGGGTACAATAACTGGTATTATTCATGGTGCGGGTAATTTAGCTGATAAACTTCTTGAAAAGAAGACCGAAGAAGATTTTGAAAAAGTTTACAGCGCTAAAATTCAAGGGTTAGAAAATCTACTTGCTTGTGTTAATCTCGACCAATTAGAACATTTAGTTTTATACTCTTCTGTTGCCGGTTTTTACGGTAATATTGGTCAATCTGATTACGCTTTATCAAATGAGATTCTGAATAAATCTGCTCATTTGTTTAAACAACACTATCCCCAATGTCATGTCGTAGCGATTAATTGGGGAGGTTGGGATAGTGGGATGGTAACACCGGAATTGAAAAAAGAATTCGCCCGTAGGGGTATTGAAATTATTCCGGTAGAAGCGGGAGCAAAAATGTTAGTCAACGAACTTCATGACTGTTACCGTGATTCGACACAAGTTGTCATTGGCAGTCCGATTTCTCCCCCACCAGCACCTTTAAATTCTCAGTTGAGAACTTATCGCATTCATCGTAAATTTACCGAAGCAGCTAATCCTTTTTTACAAGACCATATAGTAGGTGGGAAGCCGGTTTTACCTGCTACTTGTGGAACAGCATGGATGATTAATGCTTGTGAACAGCTTTATCCTGGATATAAGTTTTTTTACTACAACAATTTTAAGGTATTAAAGGGAATAATTTTTAATGGTAAGCAAGCTGATGAATATATTTTAGATTTAGAAGAAATTGCTAAAAATGAACAACAAGAAATCATTTTTAAAGCAAAAATATGGAGTAGAAATGGTAACGGAAAACTGAATTACCATTACAGTATTGACGAAATTCATTTATTATCGCACAATACTCCAAGCCCAAATTACGAACAATTAAATATGACAGAAGATAAAATCATCCCGATTACAGGTAATGATTTTTATCAAGAGAATTCATCAATATTTCCTTTATTCCACGGAGAATCTTTTAAAGGAATAACAAAAGTAGTAAATATTAGTCCAGAAAAAATTACTATCGAGTGTATTTGGAACGAAATCGATAGAAAACAGCAAGGACAATTTCCCGTTCAATGGGTAAATCCTTACTCTATTGATTTAAGTACTCATCCTTTATGGGTTTGGTTACAGCATTATCATCAAGAAGTTTGTTTACCTGCTGAAATTAAAAAACACGAACAATTTGCAGCAACTCCTTACAATAAACCTTTTTACGTTTCTTGCGAAGTTCGGAATAAATCAAATAGTAGCGTCAGTGCCGATTTTATCATCCACGACAATCAAGGTAAAATATATTCCCGTTTATTAGGTGGTAAAGGAATTATCATTCCCACACAATCCTTAAAATCCTAATCATTTCTCTGCGTACCTCCGCGAATACCTCCGCGAAACTTTGCGTTTATATCTTTTATTTAGTTCATTATGGAAAAAATAGCAATAATTGGATTTTCATGTCTATTCCCCGATGCTAAAAATGCAGAAGAATTTTGGCACAATTTAATTGAACAAACAGATTCCACTTCCGAGTTAAGTATTGATGAAATTGGCATAGAACCCACTATATTTTATGACCCAGAAAAAGGAAAAGCAGATAAAGTTTATTCCTTACAAGGGGGATTTGTTCGTAATTTTAAATTTGATGGTTCAGGATATAATCTACCTGCTTCATTTCTACAAAATCTAGATGACACCTTTAAATGGTCGCTTTATGCTGCGAAGCAAGCATTGCAAAATAGTGGTTACTTGGAAAACAAGTCTGTGCTTTCCAAATGTGGAGTATTATTGGGCAGTCTCTCGTTCCCTACGAAGTCATCAAACCAACTGTTTGAACCGATTTATCAACAGGTATTAAAACCTGCAATCAGAGAACTTTTACAACAGCAAGAGTTTGATTTAGCAAGTTTACCAAACTCGGAAGATACATCATTTTACAATGCGATGATATCGGGTTTACCTGCTGCTATTGTTTCTCAAGCTTTATCTCTATCCCCCATTCATTTTTGTCTTGATGCTGCTTGTTCTTCTCCGTTATACGCTGCAAGATTAGCATCTCATTATCTGTGGACACATAAAGCTGATTTGATGTTAGCGGGGGGTATTAGTTGTGCAGATCCGATTTTTATCCGGATGTTATTTTCCGGTATCCAAGGGTATCCAGAACACAACGATATTAGTCGTCCTTTAGACAAATCTTCGCGGGGGTTACTCACCTCAGAAGGTGTGGGAATGCTAGTACTCAAAAGGTATAGTGACGCAGTTCGAGATGGCGATCGCATTTATGCAAGTATTGTAGGTAACGGACTTTCTAATGATGGTAGGGGTAAACATTTACTCAGCCCTAACCCCAAAGGACAAACTTTAGCTTTTGAAAAAGCTTACTCGGAAGCGCAGCTAAACCCGAAAGCTATCGACTATATCGAATGTCATGCTACGGGAACCTTATTAGGAGACAGTACCGAATTTAATTCTGTCGAAACTTTCTTTGGTAAATATGGAGCAACTCCCTTGTCGGGTTCGGTGAAATCGAATATTGGACATTTACTTACTGGTGCGGCTAGCGCTAGCCTGATAAAAGTACTCTTAAGTATGAATAAGGGTATCATTCCGACAACGATTAATATTACAGACCCCATCGGCTCCGAAGATAACGTAATAGCACCTAGCCGGATTGTCACTAGTCCTACCAATTGGCACTCGAAAAGCGCATCGATAAAACGTGCTGCTGTCAGCGCTTTTGGCTTGGGTGGAACCAACGCTCATACAATTTTAGAACAAAATAAAAATACTCAAACTGTAGAACCAAGTTTCCCCCTCAAACCAGTTAAAATGGCGATTGTGGGAATGGATGCTCTTTTCGGTAGTTGTGATGATTTAGATACTTTTGAAGGCAGTATTTATCAAGGAAAACAGCATTTTATTCCTCTACCTGCTCAAAGATGGCATGGTGTAGAAAACGAAACTGAATTACTAAAAAAATATAATTTACCCGAAGCAAAAGCACCAATAGGAGCTTATCTTAGCGAATTTGAAATTGATACCATATCTAGTAAAATTCCGCCTAATGAATTAAAAAAACTCAACAAACAACAATTGTTGATGCTCAAAGTAGCCGAGCGGGCTTTGCAAGATGCCGGTATCAAAGAAGGCGATAATGTAGCAGTTTTAATCGCCACAGAAGCAGAATTTTCCGTTCATCAACTCCAGCAAAGATGGAATTTATCTTGGGAAATTAAAGAAGGATTAAATACTGGTGCAATATCTCTATCATCTGATAAAGTTAATAAATTAGAAACAATAGTTAAAGACGGCATTCATCAAGCAGTTGATAGCAGTGAATTTGTTAGCTACCTCACTAATATTATGGCGAGTCGTATCTCCTCAATTTGGGATTTTACGGCTCCTGTATTTACCATTTCCGCTGGGGAAAATTCTACATTCAAAGTTTTAGAGGTAGCGCAAAATTTATTAACTACCGGGGAAGCAGATGCCGTATTAGTGGGTGCTGTGGATTTAGCCGGGGGGATGGAAAATGTTTTATTACGAAGTAAAATAGCAAATATTAATACAGGTGTAAATACTCTTTCATACGACCAAAAAGCTAACGGCTGGACAGTTGGTGAAGGTGCGGGTGCAGTAGTTTTAAAACGACATGAAGTAGCAAAACAAGAAAATAAGTGCATTTATGCGGTCATCGATGCAATTAGTTTTACACAAAAAAATGCAACCAAAAATGATTTGCAAAGTCGTTTGGGGAGTACCGATCCTAATGCCGTTGATTCTGCTTGTCAACAAGCTTTTGAAATGGCAGAAATTAAACCTTCCGAAATATCTTATCTGGAAGTTTTTGCAAGCGGTATTCCCCAAGAAGATGAAGCAGAAATTAACGGTTTACTTCGGGCTTATCCAAGCGGTGCAAACAAATTAACCTGTGCTATTGGCAGCGTTAAAAGTAATATCGGTCATACCTATGTTGCTTCGGGAATTGCGAGTTTAATTAAAACAGCTTTGTGTCTCTACTATCGATATATTCCCGCAACACCAAAATGGACTGGTGTGAAAGATATTAAAAAATGGGAAAACAGTCCTTTCTATGTTGTTCCAGAATCAAGACCGTGGTTTCTTAACCCCGAAACTAATAAAAGAACGGCAGCCATTAATAGCATTGGTATAGACGGGACTTACGCTCATTTAATCATATCAGAAGAACCGAATCAACAAGACCGTAGCAGCAGATTTTTGCAACAAATGCCTCTTCATCTGTTTGCGATCGCAGGGAATAATCGTGATGATTTACTACAGCAAGTTGACAATTTACAAAATGTAGTAAATAGCGGAACTTCCCTGAAAAAAGCTGCGAGCATCACTTTTGCAAAATACCAAAAACGTAGTCAAGAAAGCTATACTTTAGCAATTGTGGCGCGTAATGCCAAAGAATTAGCTAAAGAAAGCGAAGCAGCCATCAAAGGTGTAAATAACGCATTTGAACGCGGTGAAGAATGGCAAACACCACTAGGTAGTTATTTTACAGCTAAACCGCTGGGTAAAAAAGGAGAAGTTGCATTTATCTATCCTGCTGCGGTCAATTCCTATCTCGGTATCGGTAGAAATCTTTTCCGTCTGTTTCCGAAAGTTCATGATGACATCATCCTGCAAAATTTAGACAATCGCGTTCATCATGTCGAGGGGTTAGTCTATCCTAGAAGTTTGAATAAACTATCAAACAGACAATTAGAAACACTTGAACAGCAACTGCTAGATGATTCAGCAGCGATGTTTGAAAATGAAATAGTCGTTGCAAGACTGCTTTCTAATATTCTTCGAGATGATTTTCAAATCAAACCGAAATTTGCCTTTGGTTACAGCTTGGGTGAAGTTAGTATGATGTCTGCGGTGGGAGTATGGAATCAATTTGGTCAGATGAGCAATGCTTTAAACTCATCTAGCTTATTCGGAGACAGATTATCGGGTGCAAAAAATGCTGTCCGCGAATTTTGGCAACTACCACCCGTACAGCAGTCACCAGATAATAACTTTTGGTGTAATTACGTTCTCATCGCTACACCATCACAAGTTAGAGAAAGTATTGTAGGAGAAAACCGAGTTTACTTAACTCAAATTAATACACCAGAAGAAGTAGTAATTGCAGGTGAACCTGTTGCTTGTGAAAGAGTAATTGAAAAGTTGGGTTGTAATGCATTCCGCGCACCTTTTGACCATGTAATTCATTGCGAAGCCATGGCTTCAGAACATGAAGAAATTGCCAAAGTAAATACTTTACCAGTTCAAGAAAACCAGCAAGAAATCATACTTTATTCTGCTTGTGAATATGCACCAATCAAGTTAGAAAGTAAAGAGATTGCAGAAGGTATTGCTACAGGACTTTGTAAAGAACTTGATTTTCCGAGGTTAGTTAATCGACTGTATAACGATGGCGCAAAAATATTTATTGAAACGGGTGCTGGTAGTGTTTGTTCTCGATGGATTGATAAAAATTTAAGCGATAAAGAACATATGACAATTTCTCTGAATCGAAGAGGTGTAGACGACCATAGTAGCATTGTCAAAGCATTAGCAAAATTAGTTAGTCATCAAGTCTCTTTGGATTTATCGCCGTTATATTCCACTGTAGAAGAAATTAGTAAACAAGGTAAACATAGTCATAAAAAAGTTATGTTGGGAGGTGACAGTTTTACCGCAAGTATTTTGACAGCAGAAAACAAAAAGTTGTTTCAAAATCAAGTAGAAGTTAATCAAGAACCTCTTGAGAAAATAGATTATGTAGAAAAAACACAGCCAACATTTCCATCTGTTGAAATAGACTTACCCGATAAAATTACTCCCAAATCTCAACCAGCAAAACCTGAAGTAAATCCGATAAAAAAAGTTGCCATACCTACCATAGAAAATCAAACCAAAATACCAAATAATACTCCGGCGAAGATTAATTCATCTAAATCTACCTTTACAGAAAAATTGGCTTCAACTGTGAGTTTATCTAGTAATAGACAATCTCAATATCAAAAGGTAAATGTTAATAACTCAATGATTCATAAAACTCATTCTACATTCTTACAATCCCGCCAAGAATTTAGTCAACAACTGAGCGAAATAATTCAGCTACAAATTGCTTGCGCTGAACAGTTGTTTAATAGTTGAAATTATCATTTATCAATGAGCAATAGTATATATAAAACCTTACTAGACGCAGAGAGCGCAAAGGGAAGAGGGGAAGAGAGAAAGGGAGTAGTTGTTCATTGATAATTGATATCGAAATTTCTAGATACATTTAGTTGTTTATTGATGATTGAAAAAACGTGCTAAACAAAGAAAATAATGGACTGATATTTCATGGGTCTACTTCCACTAGAAATCGAGTTTGGAAAGGTTCAGTAAGCTGTATTTCCTTTGACTCAGATGGAATGAAACAACAATTGCTGGAAATAGATAAACCTTGTTACATTGTTAAAGTAGAAGACAGAATTGGTTTAACTAACTATGGTTATTGTCCCCTGGATAATAGTCAACCAGCAGAAATAGAATTATTAATTGCAACTCCACCTGTTTTTACCAAAAGTTTTGGAGACCCGGATTTTCTGACTTTTCATAATGTAAAATATGCTTACGCAACTGGTGCAATGGCTGGGGGTATAGCCTCAGAAGAAATGGTAATTGCACTTGGTAAAGAGCGTATTTTGAGTTCCTTTGGTGCGGGTGGTTTAAGTTTAGCTCGTTTAGAAGAAGCAATTAAAATTATTCAAGCATCTTTACCTGAAGGACCCTATGCTTTCAATTTAATTCACAGTCCCAACGAACCAGAAATTGAAAGAGGTGCTGTAGATTTATATTTAAAATATGGAGTAGAAACTATAGAAGCTTCCGCATTCTTAGACTTAACTCCTAATATTGTCTATTATCGTGCTGCTGGATTAAGTTTAAATTCAACTAACAAAATTCAAATCAATAATAAAGTAATTGCCAAAATTTCTCGTCGAGAAGTTGCGAGTAAGTTTATGCAGCCAGCACCGTTAAAAATGCTCAAAGAACTGGTTGATAAAGGCTTAATTACGGAATTACAAGCAACTCTTGCAGCACAAATTCCCATTGCAGATGATATTACCGTAGAAGCCGATTCTGGAGGTCATACAGATAATCGTCCTTTAGTTTGTGTCTTACCTTCTATCATTGCTTTAAAAGACGAAATCCAGGCACAATATGGTTACGAAAAACCCATCCGAGTCGGAGTAGCAGGAGGAATTTCCACTCCTCAATCAGCTTTAGCAGCCTTTATGATGGGTGCTGCATATATCGTTACAGGTTCAATCAATCAATCTTGTGTAGAAGCGGGGACTTCCATTCATACCAAAAGATTATTAGCACAAGCTGACATTGCTGATGTGATGATGGCACCAGCGGCTGATATGTTTGAAATGGGAGTAAAATTACAAGTTCTTAAACGTGGAACGATGTTTCCTCTGAAAGCACAAAGACTATATGAAATCTATCGAAATTATAACTCCCTTGAGGAACTTCCCCCTGCGGAAAAAGAAAAACTAGAAACCCAAATTTTTCGTAAAAGTATTGCCGAAATTTGGCAAGAAACTGTCGCTTATCAATCACAAAATAACCCCCATAAACTTACTAAAGCGGCAAAAAATTCTAAATATAAAATGGCTTTGATATTTCGTTGGTATTTAGGATTATCTTCGAGATGGTCTAATGCTGGTGAAAAAGGTAGAGAAGTCGATTATCAAGTATGGTGTGGACCAGCAATGGGTAGCTTTAATGATTGGGTGCGCGGTTCTTATTTATCAGAACCAAATAATCGTAAAGTAGTTGATGTTGCTAATCAATTAATGATAGGAACATCTTATTTATACCGCATCCAAACTCTCAAAATGCAGGGTCTACAATTACCTAATTTCTATTCTCAGTATCAGCCAATTAAATCTACATTAGAGATGTAAAAAAATTTCTTACCCCCACGACAATACAAATAGAAGTCGGGTTTTAGAGGATATTTTGAAAGTCTAATTTAACACTTTACCTGGCGACTAGAAGTCGCGGCTACAAAAACAAAACCTGCCTGCGCGGGTTCTAAATTAACTAGTCCACGCAGGTGGACTTTGTTTCTGTAGTAGAGCCAGTGCGTTGCGGAGGCTCCCTCCGTTGTAGCAACTGGCGTGCGGTTTAAACCGCCGGATACTTTTAAAACATCCTCTTAGCTGAATTATTTGTCACCCAAGACAATTATCGTAAAAACCCGACTTCTCACCCCGAAAAATACAACCTATATAATCGTAAATCTCAAATCAAATGAATACAAAACAATCTATTAACGCAACAGAAATTCAAACATGGTTATTATCTAACCTAGCTGAATTACTTCATATATCAGCCGAAGAAATCGACGTAACTCAACCTTTAGATAGTTACGGTTTAGACTCAACCCAAGCAATGGTAATGATTACCAAATTACAGAAAATGCTGGGATTTGAACTGTCTCCGATGTTGCTTTGGCATTATCCGACAATTGAAGCACTTGCGGAACGTTTAGCCGAACAAGCCGAAGAATCTCAACAAACCACCAAACCATTAATTGATACTAATAATACTCCTAATTTAGCAGCAGAAGCTGTTCTCGATGAAACTATACGTCCTCAATCAACTTCTTTTAAATTTAATCCTAATCCCCAAAATATCTTTTTAACCGGGGGTACCGGCTTTTTAGGAGCATTTTTAATCCACGAACTTTTACAGCAAACCGATGCAGATATCTACTGCTTGGTACGTGCAACAGATGCAACATCCGGTAAAGAAAAACTGAAAAATAATTTACAAACCTATAACATTTGGAACGAAGAATTTAGTCCTCGGATTATTCCCATAGTTGGAGACTTATCCCAACCCCAATTAGGTATAAGCACTGAAGGCTTTGAAATGCTGGCAATAAATATAGATGCCATCTATCACAGTGCTGCAATGCTTAACTATGTATTTCCCTACTCAGCGCTGAAAACAGCCAACGTTTTAGGAACCCAAGAAATTATCCGTTTAGCTTGCAAAATCAAAGTTAAACCCCTCCATTACGTCTCCAGCGTCGCAGTATTTGAATCACCTTACTACGCAGGTAAAGTAGTAACAGAAAACGATAGCTTTGACCATTGGGAAGGCATTTTCTTAGGATATTCTCAAACTAAATGGGTAGCAGAAAAACTAGTTAAAATAGCCTCTCAAAGAGGACTTCCCATCACCATTTACCGACCACCTTTAATTTCCGGACACAGCCAAACCGGCGTTGGAAATACTGACGATTTTGTAAACTTAATGACTAAAGGCTGTCTACAAATGGGAGCCTTTCCAGAAGTAGATTATATGCTCGATATGTCACCCGTTGACTATGTAAGTAAGGCGATCGCGCATTTATCCAGACAAGAAGAATCCCTCGGAAAAGCCTTCCATCTCCAACATCCAGAACCCGTACCTTTAACCAAACTAGTTGACTGGTTGAATTCTTTCGGTTTCCCCATCAAAATGATTCCCTACGAACAATGGCAAAACCAGTTAATTAACAACGTCACATCTAGCGAAAATCCCTTATACACCCTGCGTCCATTTTTACTAGAACGTTGGTCAGAACGACAACTCACCATACCCGATTTATACCTAACATCCAACAGACCAACTATTAGCTGTCAAGCAACCTTAAACGCTCTTGCAGGAAGCAGTATAACTTGTGCGCCCATAAATGCAGAATTATTTACCACCTATTCAATGTACTTAATTCAAAGTGGTTTTCTCAACCTTGAATCACTGATGAATAATTAATAATTGTTTACTCATTCTCACTCCCAGGTTGAACCAAGTACAAACACTGCGTCCCTCTGCGCCTTCCTTTGCGTTCCTTTGCGTTAAAAAAGTATATAATTTTGATAACAACAGATTGGCATTGCTTCCTTCGGGTATGAATTTAGATTTTGAGACGTTACACTGTAACGTCTCTACACAGATTTCGGTTATCCATAAAATTTTATATGACCTTGCACTCACGCTCCGCTAACATACTTTTTTTCAGCAACGCCAACAGATTTAATATAATTAGCTCAAATGGAACTAATAAAAAAGAACAAAGAACTTCTACGTGTGATTCTCGCCGTAGCTTTAATCATTGTAGGAATAACCCACTTTGTCATACCCCAACCTTATGTAAAAATAATGCCACCACAACTTCCCTATCCTTTAGGTTTAGTTTATTTGAGTGGCTTTTATGAAATATTAGGTGGTATTGGTTTACTAGTTCCACCTTTAAGTCAACCTGCGGCTTGGGGATTAATTGCCTTATTTATCGCCGTTTATCCAGCTAATATTAATATGGCAATTAATCATATCGAAATTGAAAGCATACCATATTCAGGTTCCCCTTTGTTTCAAGCCATTAGACTTCCTCTGCAAGGAGTTTTAATTGCTTGGGCTTACTGGTATACAAAACCTAGCGATAAAGAAAAACAAGTTTCTATAATTCCTAAATCAATGATTCCTGAAGAATTAGAATTGTAAGTTAAAATATTCAGGATGTTTGATTCATTAAATTATGAATACTTCAACAGTAAAACAATTACCAGCAAAAACTATAACTCCAGAAAACTTTCAACCTTACGGACAGGTTATTTTCCCTAGTAAAGATGGGAAAACATTCGATATAGAAGATGCTCAATTAGTACTAAATAATGGCATCCCAAGATTTTACATTATGCAATTACAGCATCGCGGACGCAAATTTCACAACATTACTCGTCACGCAAAATGTACACAATGCTTAGGTTCTTTAGCTGGAAAAGATTGGTTGATCGCAGTTTGTCCGCCCAATAATCATATAAAAGAACCAGCATTACAAGAAATTGCCGCTTTTCATATCCCCGGAAATTGTTTTATTAAATTAAATGTCGGAACTTGGCACGCAGGACCTTATTTTGAACATGATATAGTAGATTTTTATAACTTAGAATTAAGTAATACTAATGAAGTTGATCATTTTACTCATAGCTTTTTGAAAAGTCATAATTTAGCGTTTGAGATTGTTTAAATGATATCATGTCATCTCAGGGAGTAGGGAATAATATCTTTTCCGCTGACTTTGAATTATTTAAAAGATGAGTGAAAAAAACTCTGCGTCCCTTTGCGCTTACCAATAATTCCTTTGCGTTAAAAAATATATTGTCACACACCCTACAATCAGTTGGTGCGTGACTTCAAGATTATTTAAAGTGTCACACACCCTACAATAAGTTCCCTAACCCCTAAAACTTATACAAAAATCAAACCAGATTCCCATATTAGATTTTTATATAATTCATTTCTGGAATAAGCGCTACTATCATATGAAAGCTCAGTGTCCCTGCACCATAAACCAACGGCAGAATTTTAATCATTTTATTATGCTATGGTAAGAAAAAACTTTAATCTTTCCCTGACTCCAGTAATTGTCATCGCGATCGCAATTCTAATTTTCTTTTCTCACATATCCGTTTCCAACGCTCAAGGTAACGTTTCGACAAAGCCCATAGAAGTGGATTTACTTGTAAACGGTTTAAACATACTCCGTCCTCAAATTTTATTAGAACAAAGCTTAAAAAATGGTGGGAAAACCAACTTGACAATCGATAACAAACCATCTGGTCAAATGACAATAAAATCTGTCCAACAGCTACCCATAACTACAAACGTAACTCAACCAGATGGCTCAGTAAAAGAATTACCAGACCCCAGCGCTAAATTTAAAGCAGATATACTTATCACTTTAATCGCAAACGCACAAATTCAAAATACTGGCACAGTTATCGGTGAAAGTTTAGTTAAAATCGGTAGCCCTGCTAAAATAGAAGGCTTTAATTACGACATTAACTCTACCGTAGTTGATTTAAGAATCCAGGATTAACACTCTGCGTTCCTTTGCGTCTACCTTTGCCTCCCTTTGCGTTAAAAAGTACATAATCCCGATACCAACAGATTATGGTTATCATCGAATTCACGTTAAAATACTTTCAAGAATTACTGGGAATTAAGTGTTTTTTTTGACTTTCCTTTTGCATTTCCCAAGCTAAACTAGTACCAATAATTGTATCTAAATTATTATATTTAGGTTGCCAATTAAGCATCCGACGAATTTTATCAGACTCAGCCATTACACAAGCTGGATCACCCAGACGACGTTTAGTTTCAATCACGGGGAAGTCAGTCTCAGAAATTGCTTTTACCCGTTCGACTACTTCACGAACACTATATCCTTTTCCGTAAGCGCAGTTAAAAACTTCGCTTTGATTGCCTTTTTCTAGATAACGTAAAGCATCCAAATGGGCTGATGCTAAATCTTCGACGTGAATGTAATCTCGAATTGCTGTACCGTCAGGAGTAGGGAAATCAGTACCAAAAATCAATAGTTCTGATCTGCGATTTAAAGCTGCATCACAAGCAACTTTTATCAAGTGAGTTGCATTCGGTGATATTTGCCCCATTCTGCCGCGAGGGTCAGCACCTGCTACGTTAAAGTACCGTAATATTACGTATTTTAGGTCAGAAGCTGCGGCGTAATCCTGAATTAACCACTCGCTCATCAATTTAGAGCGTCCATAGGGATTAATTGGCTGTGTTGGTGTTGACTCCGTTACAGGAATTTTTTCCGGTTCACCATAGACAGCAGCTGTACTAGAGAATATAATTTTATTTATACCAGCCAGACTACAGCATTGAAGTAAATTTAGAGTATTGCGAGTATTATTACTGTAATAATCTAAAGGACGAGCAACAGATTCGGGTACTATCAGACTGGCAGCAAAATGAAGTACCGCACTAAATTGATGTTGAGAAAGAACTTCAGAAAGAAGTTCAGTATCAGCCAAATCTCCAATAACTAATTTACCATAAAGTATAGAATCAGTACAACCTGTTGAACAATTATCGTAAACTATCACATCATAACCAGCTTCTCCTAGATGGCGTACAACATGAGAGCCGATATATCCCGCTCCTCCAGTTACTAGAACTTTCTGATTCATTTGCCTATTCTCAAATTAAAATACAACTCACACACAGCGGTTTTTTTTAGTTTATGGAAGAATTTATCTACCCTTACCTAATAAAACCACTCGAATAGTTTTGAAAAATATTGCGATATCCAACCAGATGGAATAATTCTTGATGTAATAAAGGTCGTAAGAGAGCTTTTCATAAGCATCCTCAATGGATGCACCATAAGGATAAAGCACTTGAGCCCATCCTGTGATTCCCGGCTTAACTAAATACCTAATATCGTAATAAGGAATCGCTTCTTTTAACTGAGCATCAAACTGCGGTCTTTCCGGACGCGGACCAATTAAACTCATTTCTCCTTTCAAAACATTCCACACCTGGGGAAGTTCATCGATTCGCATTAATCGCAACCAATATCCTACCCGTGTAATTCGGGGATCGCGTTTCTGCGCCCATTGTGCGCCGCGCTTTTCCGCATCCTGATACATCGAACGGAACTTATGGACTTTGAATGTTTTACCGTTTAATCCTGTACGTTCTTGAGAATAAAAAACTGGACCAGGACTATCTAACTTGATTGCTAATGCTACCAACAGCATCACGGGAGATAAAAGCAACAACAACAATGCCGATGCCATCATATCCATGACTCGCTTCACCCTGGTATTGAGATTACCAGACATCAAATTAAAACCCGTGCTGAAAGTAAACCAAGTATCTTGCAGCAAAGATGAAGGAAGTTTATACCACAGACTTTCATAGATATCTGGTAGCCTGTAAACAGGAATTCCCTGCAACCGCATTGTCATTAACTGTTGCACGAGCGAATCAGATAATTCGATTTGGCTTCCTAATAACACTCCAGTCCAACGTTGCAAACTCAACCCCGGTAAATCTGCAATTGTACCTACTATATATTCTTGTTCTAATAAGGAAGAATCTGGAGAAAAATTTGACTGCTCGGAGTCTTCAGCTAAAATTAACAAACGTCCTAAAGAATTATGTGCTTGGAAGTTTTGAGCGAATTGAATTGTATTTTTAGTTGCACCCAAAATTAACCAACGACTTTGTTGAGCGTATTGACGAATTAATTGAGCCGTCCAAGTTCTTGATATTATTGCCAAACCAGTAAAAATACTCAGACTAGGCAGTAAAACACTCCGCCACAATAAAGTGTTATTTCTCCAAGCTCCAGATATGTAAATAAGTGCAGCGCTGACAATAGCAACAAATATATTACTCAAGATAATCCGTGCTGGCGCTCTTAAACCAGCAATTTGTTTGTCTGGATTATAAGTATCCGCTAAATATAAGCTTGCTAAAACTAATAATATAAAACCATAAGAAATTGGATTGAACCAATCAAGTAATTGATTAAAACGCAGCCAAAAAATAAATCCGAGAGAAAAAACTAAGCCAAAAATATCTGATAACAAAAGTAATTTAGGAATACTTCTGATAACTTTTTGTGAGTCTAAAGTCACCGATTCTTTACGAGATAGAGCTTCCTGCATTGGTCAGTACTATTCCTCTTTTTTTTATTTTTTGAGAATTTATACAAAGCTTTCGATCACAGGAAATTTTGTAATACGGCAAAATCTTTTAGATAACGCAGTCGCCAGCGTTATGTAAAGTTAATCGTATTACTAACTGTAGAAAGTATGACTTCCCAAATAAAATATCAAGAGTAGATAGAATACATTTAATCAAATAAAAATTTATTTTTGACAGGGAACAGTTTCTATTTCCATCACAGAAGTCGGGTTTTTAGCAACAATATCCCGAAAACCAGAAAATTCTCATAAAAACCCGACTTCTTACTCCCTACTCCCTATTCCCTATTCCCTTGATTAAACAAAACAAAAACTTAAATGATAGGTATAGCTCTAGACTTTTCAAATTAGCAAACTACTGTTTAATAGTTAATGCTAGTCACAGTTATTAAAATAACATAACCAAATGGGCATAGTTATTTAAGAGGATGTTTTGAAAGTCTAATTTAATACTTTACCTGGCGACTAGAAGTCGCGGCGACACAAACAAAACCCGCCTGCGCGGGTTTGAAGTTAACTAGTCCACCTGCGTGGACTTTGCTTGTGTAGTAGCGGTTTAAACCGCCGGATACTTTTAAAACATCCTCTAACCTTTATTGAGACTAAAAGAAAAACAGGAAACGTTTGGAATAAAAATATACAAGACAGATAAAGGCACCGTAAATTTATTTATATTTAAAAGTCAGCGTAAGTCGATAGTGTGAGTTGTGAGTTCTATGACAAATGAGATGCAAGTGAACCAAGAAGAGCAAGATTATATTGATTTGCAACAATACTGGCTGATTCTCAAAAGACGCTGGCTGCCTGCCCTGCTTGTAACCACCTCTGTTCTTGGATTAGCAGCTTTCGTTACCTTCAGACAAAAACCAGTTTATCAAGCAGAAGGTAAATTACGTTTTAATAAAAATAATAATATTTCTTCTCTTTCAGGTTTGGGTGGACAAATTGGAGAACTCAGCGGTATCACCAATTTAAGTAATCCCCTGGATACTGAAACCGAGGTGATTAAATCCCATCCTTTAATTCAAGAAACTATAAATAAACTTGACCTCAAAGACAAGGAAGGTGAACCCCTAACTCATGAAGCTTTTCTCAAACAACTCCAAGTTAAGAGCATCCGGGGTACTGATGTTTTGCAGCTTTCTTATAAAAGTACCGACCCTAAAGAAGCCGCAAACGTGGTAAATTCCCTGATGGGGGATTACATGGAGAATAACGTTCAAGATAACACTGCTGAAGTTCGAGCAGCGCGGGAATTCCTTCAAAAAGAAGTACCACAGGTAGAAGCAAGAGTAGTCCAAGCAGAAGCAGCTTTGCGTCGATTCAAAGAGCAAAATAATGTAGTTGCTTTAGAGGAAGAAGCCAAAGTCGGGGTAGAAAATCTGAATAATTTATTAGAGAATATTACCCAAGCTCAAGCGCAGTTAGTAGAAGCCATGACTCGCTCTGAAGCTTTGCAAAATCAGTTAAAATTGCCGACGCAGCAAGCGGTAGCGTTATCGAGTTTGAGTCAATCCCCAGCAGTGCAACAAGTACTTACGGAATTTCAGAAGACGCAAAGTGAGTTAGCAGTAGCAAGAACTCGCTTAACAGATCAACACCCCACAGTGATTAATCTGTCTCAAAAACTGCAAGCATTGAAAACCCAACTTGAAGGGCGAGTTGGACAAATTGTCGGGAATGGAGTATCAGTAAAAGAACCAGATTTACAAATCGGTGAATTAAAGCAATCTCTGACAGCAGAACTGGTAAAATCAGAAGTAGAGCGCTTAGCTGCAAACAACCGAGTCGGCTTGTTGAGCAGAGCTTTTGCATCTAGCCAAGCCCGATTAAGTATTTTACCAAAATTAGAGCAACAACAGCGAGAATTACAGCGCAAATTGCAGGTAGCGCAATCAACATACGAACAATTATTAAAGCAATTACAAGAAGTTCAGGTAGTTGAAAAGCAGAATGTTGGTAATGCCAGAGTGATTGCTTCGGCTTTAGTTCCAGATAAATCAATTTCACCGAAAATTTTGCTGAATCTAGCTTTAGGTGGATTCTTGGGAATTCTCTTGGGTGCAGGAACCGCTTTGATACTTGAAGCGATGGATAAATCCCTCAAAACCATTGAAGAAGCCAAGAAACTCCTCGGTTATCCTTTATTGGGTACTATTCCGATTGTGGATGAAAAAGATAAAGAAAGAAAAGAATTACCTGTACTCAACAATCCTTACTCACCCGCAACGAGTGCTTTTGAAATACTTCAGAGCAATCTCGGTTTCACCACGTCTGATAGAGCATTAAAGGTAATTGTAGTTAGTAGTTCAATACCCGGTGAAGGTAAATCCTTTGTTTCATCAAACTTAGCCGTTGCTATGGCTCAATTAGGACGACGAGTATTGTTGATAGATGGTGATATGCGTCGTCCAACACAACAAAATATTTGGGATTTACCGAATATGCTCGGCTTGAGCAATGTTTTAGTAGGACAAGCATCATTACAGGGTAGTGTTACAGAAGCCCTGGTAACATTAGATGTCCTTACCTGCGGAAAAATTCCGCCCAATCCCTTGGCTTTATTAGAATCTCAGCGCATGGCTAATTTAGTCAAACAAGCTAGCCAGGATTATGACTTTGTAATCATTGATGCTCCACCATCAACAGCCGTTGCCGACGCTTTGAATTTGGGTAAATTAGCAGATGGAATATTATTGGTTGTACGTCCCGGCGTTGCCAATACTGCCTCGGTGAGTGCTGCTAAATCAATCTTAGAACATTCCGGACAGCCAGTTTTAGGCATGGTAATCAACGGGGCTACCGCCGATAACAGTTATGGTGGCTACTATTATTCTAAAGGTTATTACGGCATTAATCATATCAATGAGCAGAATGGGAAAGTTGATACCGATATTACTAAGATTGAGATGAAGTAGGGAAGAGGAGTTAGGAGTTAGGAGTTGGGAGTTGGGAGTTAGGAGTTGGGAGTTGGGAGTTTGGAGTTAGGAGTTTGGAGTTAGGAGTTTGGAGTATCGTAAAAACCCGACTTCTAGAATCTTGGGGGGTGAGAAGTCGGGTTTTTTTTGCTGAAATATCTGTGAGGGCTAATTGCGATCGCCCTGGCACATTTTTCTTGTAGGGTAAAATGAAGTCATAAAATAGTAGTATTAATCAATAAGACTAACTTTGAGGGAAATATGACTTCCCAAACATTGAATATCACTGAGGTATTAATTGCCAAAGTGCAATCTTTACCACCAGAGCAACAACAGACACTACTAGATTTTGTGGAGTTTTTGGAACACAAAAATACTCAATCCCAACCAATTTCAACCCAACCAGTACAACAACGGGTACTTGGCTTAAACCGGGGAGAAGTTTGGATGAGTGAAGACTTTAATGAGCCTTTACCTGATGAGTTTTGGCTGGGTGAAGAATGAATATATTATTAGACACCCATACATTTATTTGGTCTACAGCAAATCCAGAAAGCTTATCTCAGACAGTCACAAACTTATTGACTGATACTAACAATACTTGGATACTGAGTATTGCTAGTGTTTGGGAAATGCAAATTAAATTGCAGTTGGGTAAGCTCAACCTGAATTCATCTCTCCCTAACTTGATTGATAATCAACAGCGTGTAAATAATCTACAAATTTTACCTATTGATTTAACTCATATTTATGCTTTAAATAATTTACCGTCCCATCACAAAGACCCTTTTGACAGAATTTTAATAGCTCAAGCGATGGTTGAACAAATACCTATTGTTAGTATTGATGAAGTTTTTGATAATTACCCAATTAAGAGGCTGTGGTGATGATTATTTACTTTTTCTCCTTGTCCCCCCATTGTGTGAGGATTTATTCCCATTACAGGTAAGGGTGGAGGAGATTCCGGGATTAAAGATTGGGTGAGTTATCACCTCAAGAATATGCTGGTTTGTTGTTGCAGTTATCAAGTTTAGAGCGAGGGGAGTTGTTGAGACGGTTTAGTTAGGGTTTTAAGAAGTCGGGTTTTTGGCAAAATTTTCTAATTTAATCAAGACTTCTCCAAAAAAACCCGACTTCTGGGATATCTTCCCATATCATGCCCAATTTTACCTATGCTGTTCGAGCCGCTCGGCAATCCAGACTTTGATGATTGACTGTCGAGTTACGCCAACTCGTGCGGCTTCTCTATCGAGTGCTTCTATTATCCATGTAGGAAAATCAACGTTTACCCTTCGTTGCTCATAACCCGGACGACGAATTGTATTCATATCTAAATAAGCGGTTATATCCTCCCCTGAATCGAATTTTTGATCGAATTTTTCAGCCTTCATATATTTTTACCTCCTCGTCTCTTGCTCGTCGTACTGATATGATTCGCACCCGCTCTTCTCCATCCACCGAGTGTAATTACGGAATATTTGGGAATTATTGCTAAAATTGCGACTCTCTCATGTTTATTGGAACCCTTTCGGAATCAGCCCAACTCTTCAGAAATTCGTAGTTGTTTGTCTAAATTATTTTAAGTTATCCCGTGAGGAGTTGTTGAGACGGTTTAGTTAGCTTTAAGAAGTCGGGTTTTTTAGAACAGTCTCGATTTAACAAGACAATCTTGCTAAAAACCCCACTTCTGAGACGATAGTTTTTTTGAGAAGTCATAAAATAGTAGTATCAATCAATAAAAATAACTTAGGGGGAAACATGACTTCCCAAACACTGAATAACGCTCAAGCATTAGTTACCAAACTGCAAAATTTACCTCCGGAGCAACAACAGCAGGTAGCAGATTTTATTGAGTTCTTAGAACAGAAATATATGCAACAGTCATCGCATCAAGAACAACCAAAACATCGTATATTTGGTTTGCATGAAGGTCAAGGCTGGATGAGCGAAGATTTTAATGACTCTTTACCTGATGAATTTTGGCTGGGTGAGGGATGAATGTTTTGTTAGATACCCATGTATTAATTTGGTGGTCGATCAGCCCTAGCAATTTATCAGAAAATGTATATAAATTATTGGATGACCAAGTTAATAATCTATTTTTCAGTCTCGCTAGTATCTGGGAAATGCAAATCAAATTGCAAATTGGTAAATTAACCCTAAATTTACCTTTGCCGGAATTGATAGAAGACCAATGTCAAACTAAGTAAGTCGGTGTAAAAAATTCAAGGTATGTCATTGCGAGTGGAACGTTCACGTAGTGTGCCGAAGGCATAGTGAAACGAAGCATATGTCCTATCGGACACGCTACGCGAACGCAACACTTTGAGATTGCTGAGTCCTGACGGACACGCTACGCGAACGCTGTCGCTCGCAATGACACAATTAATTTTGCTTACCCACTTAGTTCTTAAAAATCAAAATTATCACCGAAGCGATCGCCTTTATCACCTTGTATGCCGATTACCTTTTATAGTACATTTCGACTATACAGGTGAGTGCATTTCCATGAGTAGAACTCTTTTTGACCAATTCGCTAAGCAGTTTTTTGAAACTTTTTTGAGTCCTTTGGGTGAGGTAAAGACCAATTTTGAAGATCCGGTCGAACCGAAATTTATTGATATCTGGTTTTCTCCATCGAATCAACCGAGTGTAAATACGGAAGAGTTGGGAATTTTGGCATCAATTGCGGCTCTCCCATGTTTAATCGAACCCTTTCGCAATCAACCGAAATCCTCAGAAGTTCGTAGTTGTTTGTATAAGCTATTTCATGTTCAAAGTGATTTTGAACGCAAAGCCAAGCGTGAAGAAGAAACTGTTTCTGCTATAGGAACTTCCACAATTGTGGATTATTACTCATTCTGCATCCGATGACTTGCTTTCAAGGTTTGGTGCAACTCCCCGCTCTGATTGGTTGCAGGGTATTTATTTTTTACCAATAGGTCTTAAAGCAGCCATCATTGCTATAAATAAGTTACCTAGAACACCAGAAACGCTTTGGTTGAGAATATTTGGTAAAGGGGTTATACAAAAACAAGCAATTGACGAGGTGATTGGGTTTGATGTAGAAGAGCCAAGGCGCTCTACAATTTTACAACTTTTAGCAACTTGGAAGATTAGCATGGAAGCAAGTAATTTAGTTGAACAAGAAGATAGGGAATTAATGATGACATTATCAAAAGCTCCTAACCGAATGGGAAAAAGAAACCAAACGTCGTGGCATTGAGGAAGGAATGCAGCAAGGTCAGCGGCAAGTTGTGGAAAATCTACTCAAAGCGCGGTTTGGGGAGTTGGATGAGCAGTTGGTGGGGATTATTGAGCCATGTTGTAGTTACCTCCTCAAGAGTATGCTGCTTTGTTGTTGCAGTTGTCCTCTTTGCAGCGTCAGGAGTTGTTGAGAAGGTTTAGTTAAGTTGGTAGTTATAAAGGTACTAGTACTCCACCACATAAGTTATGAGGGGTAATCAATGTAATATTGTAGGTTGGGCTGAACGTAGTGAAGCCCAACACCCGCGTTGGGTTGCGCTTCGCTTAACCCAACCTACGAAGAGGTATTTTAACTCCACATAAGTTATGAGGGGTTGAAGTAGTGCGAGCCGGAAAGCTCGCTGGTTGTAACGAGGGAGCGAGACGCTCCCACTACGAGAACGTTACCCATCAAAGTTGGTGTGACAGACTACTAGTAGTTCTTTGCATTAGTTATGAGTGGTAATCGTAAATATCTAAATTCTCTTCTCCCCCCTCTCCCAACACTTCCCCCTCTCCCCCATCCTGTCCTCACCCGTCAAAATTAATGAAAAAGACTACTAGGTTGAGCGCAGTGCAGTTTCAACTCAGAACCAAAACTTTTCCCGATGCGATCGCCATTTATTTCTTAGATTCTTAGATAACCAAGCGCTAACGCATTACTATCAATCTTCGTAACTTATGCGATCGAGTACGAAAGACAATATCATCAAGCTAATTCGACGATTTAAAATTAATTTAGTCATCAAACAGCACTTTAATAATGAATACAAAAGAAATTATCATCCAAGAGATTGAAGAAATTACAGAACCACTACTCACTGAAATTTTAGATTTTGTTCGGTTTCTGAAGATAAAGCAATTACAAGAAGAACGGGAAAATCAACAGGATTTAGAAGATGCACGTGTATCTCTAGCGGAAGCAAAAGAAAAAGGTACTATTTCCTTAAAAGATTTTAAACAAGAACTGGGACTTTAAGGCATGAGCTATGAAGTTGAAATTACTCCCTTTGCTCAACGCCTTCGTTAAAAAGTTATCTCCAGAGATACAAGCAAAGATTATTGAAAAGTTGGAAACTTTGGCTGAAGTTCCTCGTCCTGCTGGCGTTAGAAAGTTGAAAGGAGAGGATAATCTTTATCGAGTGCGAAGTGGCGATTACCGAATTATTTATAATCAAGTTAATTCAACTGCTTGATTGGATGATGACTTTACCCAAAGAATTGGAAATCGCCTGCAATAGAGAAATTCGTCAATACGAGGAACAGCCAATGCCATATATTACCACTTTTGAACGCTTTGGAATGCTAGAAACTCTACGGGAAAATATCATCGAAGTTCTGGAAGTCAGGTTTGGTGAAGTTCCTGCCGATTTAATCGCTCAAATTAATGAATTAGGTGATATTGAGGATATGTCTGGGCTAAAACAATTACACAAGCAAGCTGTGACTATTAATTCTCTTGAAGAATTTGAACAAATTTTACCAAAATCATAGTCTTATTTAAAGC
>NZ_JADEWL010000091.1 GCF_015207665.1 Plectonema cf. radiosum LEGE 06105 | reverse complement strand
AGCGCAACCCAACGCGGGTGCCGAGGCTCCACTACGTTTTGCTTCGCAACGCTTGCGCGAACAGCCCAACCTACAATATTACATTGATTACCCCTCATAACTTATGTGGTGGAGTACTAGTGGTCCACCACATTAATTTTGATGGATAATTTATTACTGGTGTCCGTGTTTCGCTCCCACCACAGATATTTCCCAATCAAATTGTTAAATAAATTAGGACTTACGCAAAATTCACGTAGCTCCGTCATTACGAGCGATGAATGCTTCCCTACACTATGTCCCTTTCGGGACAGTTTCGGTCGCTGCGGACAATTTTGGGAAAGCGTAAGTCCTGTATTTATGCCTATCAGCTCCCGTTCTAACTCACACCAACTTCACTCATCTAATTTGTGCATCCGGTATCTTCATGAAATCTTTACAAAACTGCTAGATTTACTGAAGCGAATATGTAGTACTATTAACATTAATCAATCTATTGACAAAAAATATCAATAAATTAAAATTGATTCCGAGTCCGGTGCGTCTAGATTAACAACTGCAATGCACTAGTTAAAAAATGCTGGCTCAACACTAGTAGTTTATTTGATTAATAATGATAGGTTAATCAAAGCTTGTAGTAAGAGTTTCAACTTTTACATTGAGGTAAAAAATCCTCACTAGGTAGTGCAAGCATCTTGCTCGCTATTAGCGAGCTTTCCGGTATGTCCTTGCGGACACGCTTCCAAGACCGCACTACCTCTACCCCGCCTTCATTAATGTGGCAGAGTACTAGTACTTTGTCCCATTAATTTTGATAGTTTGTAGTAAGGGCTTTAGCCCTTGATTTGAGGGATAAATCCCTCACTACGAACCCTTCAGAATTTATGGGACAGACCACTAGTACGGTAAGGGATCACAAAGCCAATAATCAGCGTTTGAGCTATTTAACCACTAGTTCCCAGGCTCACTTGGGAACCACAATACAGAGCCGAACCGCTCTTGTTGAGATTGGTGCATTCCGGTCAGTTTACTAGTGTCAACACGTCAAATACAAATCGTAAGGAATTATCATGGAACCAAAAATTTCTCTACAAACCTTAACTGGTACATTTAGCGGTGAAACAAACGAATTCCGGGATACCATTCTGACTCCAGAATTAGTCGAATCCCTTGGAGAACAACCAGGAGCATCGATTTTAGTTCTGAGTTTACAAACAGAAGGTGAGATTCCCGAAGGTGGAGTAGAAGTTGTCATTAACAGCGATATCGCTTTAACTGACTACTTCGCTAATTTAGGAAGACAACCTCTAACCTTTGGGGGAGAAGTTTTATCAGCGGTTTATGACGAAGATGGAACAGCTACGGGAATTCGTCTACGAGTTGATAATCCGAATGCTTTGATTAGTTTACCTTTGGAAAACAAAGAAGAAGTAGAAACTGATGGTATTGAACAAGCAACATTTACTTTAGAAACTGGTTCTGGTTACAGTGTTGATGCTGATAGTAGTTCCTCTCTCGTGACTTTTTACGATAGTTTAGAAACTGCTCCCGTTCCCACTAACGAACCTGAAGTTAGTATGAGTGTGAGCGAAACTCAGTTAGTGGAGTCACAGGGAAATACCACCACATTTACATTTAACGTCGAAGGTGAAATTCCCTCCGATGGATTACTAGTTTATGTTAATAGTCCAGGTAACAGAGCTGCTTTAGGGGAATTTGATGTTTTTAATGCTGAAGTTTCCGGTGGTACAGTTCCTTTCCCCAACTTTGCTGCTAGTGGTTTCTACTTCAAAATTCTGGAAAATGGTGCATCAATTACCGTACCTGCTTTTGATGAAACCACTAACCCGGAAATTGAAGAAGGGATTGTAGAAGGAATTCAAGAATTTACCTTTGAATTAGTAAATGGACCTGGATATACAATTAACTCAGAAGCTGGTGCGGTAAATTTAACAATTGCAGATAATCCAGACTCTCAAATTCAAGTAAGTTACACTGTTGAACCAGCAACTTTGATTGAATCAGAAGCGACTGTTGGGGTGCATAATTTTACCTTGAGCGCAACTCCACCCGAAGAAGGATTGACGGTAACAGTTACTGCTGATGGCTTAGAAAAATTCGACCTTAGTGGGATTGAAACCACCGGAATTTCTGGAGATATTGAGATTCTAGAAAGCTTTCCTCCCCAATTGCGTTTTACAATCACCGATATTAACGCCAGTATCAAATTACCCGTCGCTAATGATGGTGTAGATGAAGGATTAGAATCCGCTGTCTTTACTTTACAATCTGGTGATGGATATCAAGTAAATCCAGAAGCTAACAGCGGTACGTTTAATTTAGTCGATACCGTAGAACAAGTTCCTCCTGCTACCGAAGAAAGCGAACCTAACGATATTCTGGGATTTGCTCAACCAGTAAGCTTAAATGAGTTTAACTCTGAAATATCTATCAATGGTTCTATTGACTATAGCAACAGTAACACCTATGAAAATGAAGATGGAACCCTTACAAGAGTAGATGCCAGCGAAGATGTAGACTTGTACAAAGTAGACCTGAAAGCAGGAGATACGATTAAAATCGATGCAGATGCAAACCAATTTGAGGAAGGAAGAAAAGTAGACCCTTGGTTGCGCGTATTTGATGCTAACGGTGCTGAACTAGCTTCTAATGATGATGGTGCTGCTCCTAATGAAATATTTGATTCTGGTTTTGAGCCTTATATTGAATTTACTGCTCCAGAAGATGGTTCTTACTATGTAGGTGTCAGCATTTATGAGAACTCCGAATACGATCCTTTAACTCCAGCTAGCGGTACGGGGAATTCCGAACTCGATCCTAATGAATACGGTACGGGACAATATACTATTAATCTTAGTTTGAATAATCCTGATGCCTTTAAGCCTGAAGCGACAGAAATTCCTGCAAGTACGGGAGAAGGAATACCCATTTCTTTGTTTACCGTTTCCGGAGTTTATAACAATGACTTTGAGAACGGAAACTATGACATTTTATTGGGGGGAAGTTTAGTTGAAACTGCTCCTGAAGATACAGCTGCGTCTCTCAACATTGTTTTAACAACGGAAGCAGAGATTCCCGAGGGAGGATTGGAAGTATATGTAAACAGCGATATAGTCTTAACAGATTACTTTGGCGATTTAGAAGATGAAGAATTTGGTCGGGATTATGCTGTTCCCTATGGAGGTAACTTGGGTGGTAAACCTTTTAGTAGAGGTGGTCAGTTTTTAGATGCTGTCTATAACGAAGATGGAGAAGCAACGGGTTTCAAATTCCTTTTAGAAGAATCCTACGGTGTTATTTCCCTGCTTCCTTCTAATCGCGAAGAAGCAGAAACCGATGGTGCAGAAACAGCAACTTTTTCCTTGGTTGAAAGTGAAGGATATATCCTTACTCCTGCAAACAGTTCTACTGTTACCTTCTTCGATAGCTTAGATGACTTGGTTTTCCCCGCAGTTGTTCCACCAGAAGTCAGTTTAGAATTAAGCACTAACGAGTTAATTGAATCGGAAGGAACCGAATTAACTTTAACTTTGAGCTTGAATCAAACCCCACCGGGAGGAGGAGTACAAGTTTACGTAAGTAGTGGTGTTTCCAATTTCCTCAGCGAACTAGATGTATTTGCAGCCGACATAGAAGGTGGAATAGTTATTCCCGATGGGGATGTTAGCGGTTTTTACTTCCAGATGTTTGGAGAAACTGCCACTATCACTGTACCAGTATTTGATAGTGCTGCTCTGGAAGCTCCCGAAGGTATCGAACAGTTTGATATTTCCCTTGTTCCCGGTCAAGGTTATACGGTTAATCCGGAACAAAATGGCGGAACTATCATCATTAAAGACACTCCAGATTCTTTAATTCAAGCTAGTATTAATACTGAGCCGGAGGTATTAATCGAGTCGGAAGCAACTGTTGCTAATGTTAATCTGAGCTTGAGCGCACCTCCACCAGAGGAAGGAGTCACTCTCACCGTCAATGCACCTGAAATATTAGAATTTGACCTTGAATCCTTAACCGTCACAGGAGGGGAAATCATAGTTCCTCCCGTAGCATCGGATTTATTTGGTTTTACAATCAACCTGACCGAACAAGATGCTACTGTAAGCTTTGCTGTTGCTAATGATGGTGAAGCAGAAACTTTAGAAACGGCTACTTTTACGGTTGAATCAGGAGAAGGCTATCAAGTTGATACAGAAGCAGCAAGCGCAACATTTACAATTGTAGACAGTCCCGAACTCGCACCTAGCTTCACAGAAGAAGTTAACGATACTATAGATACGGCGATCGCCACAGGATTAGCTGCAAGTAATACTACCACAAGTTTTTCTGGGGAAATCAATCAGTACTTTGTTGAAGTTGATGAAGATAATACATTAACAGTCGATGCGACTGAAGATGTTGATATGTACAGCTTCGCGCTCAACGCTGGAGATTCAATTAGCATTGATGTAGATTCAATACCTTACGAACTCGAAGGAATTGAGCGAACCCAAAGACTCGATTCGGAATTACGTTTATTAGACGCAGAAGGTAACGAATTAGCATCTGTAAATAATGCACCAGCACCGGATGAAATCTTTACTGCTAATCGTGACCCATATTTAGAGTTTACCGCTGAAACCGCTGGAACTTACTACGTAGGTGTTGCACAATTAGGTAATACTCTTTACGACCCCTTTGAAGCGGGTAGTGGTAGCGGTCGGACTTTCCCCAATTCTGGAATTAATATCGGTGAATACGATATCAGCTTTAACTTAACTCCCTCCTCAGAACCCGAACCCGAACCTCAACCCGTACCACCAATCTTTGGTTCTGTTGAACAAAATATTATCGAAGTCGAAGGTAGTAATGGATTGATTTTTGCCGGTAGTTCTGATGATTTAATCGACGCTTCGATCAGCAGCACGGGGAGCAACCGTATTTATGCTGGTAGCGGTGATGATACTGTAATACTAGGAATGTCCGATAGAATTGTCGGTGGAGCAGGTGACGATAAATTCTTCGCACTCTCTGGTGGTGATAATATCATTACTGGTGGTGCTGGTGCAGACCAATTCTGGATTGCTACTGCTGAAATTCCCGACGCAGCCAATGTTATAACTGACTTTACCAGTGGTGAAGATGTTTTAGGTATTGCTGGTTTGGGTATCGGTTTTGATGATTTGAGTATCACTCAACAAGATGATAATACTTTGATTGCTGCGAATGGTTCCGATTTAGCGATATTGCAAGGAATTGGTGCAACTAGCTTGATAATTGATAATTTTGCTTTTGCTTAATTAATTGGTAATTGGTAATTGGTAATTGGATTTCTTACCATTACCCATTACCTATTACCCATTACCCAATCCCATCCAACCAAGCCTGTAAATCAGCCATGCTGGTAAAATCAAGCAGTGCTTCACCAAGATTTTCTAATTGTTCTAAAGGTAGGGTTTCAATGCGCGATACCTTCGGTGAGCTTCGCTTAACGCACTTCTGGGGGTAATTCTCCTACCTTTCGAGTTAGCAGACGGAGGATGAGACGTAGCAGTGCTACGTCTCCATCAATCAACGGACAAAACGAAAATTCTTCTACCATTTACCATATTTACCAGCATTCTTGATATAAATCGCTTGCGGACGAGGAGACGTTGCAGTGCAACGTCTCTACATTTATTAAATTCCCCCCTCCGCTCCCTCTGCCCCTATTACCCATGTCCAGAATGGTACAAGATGTAAAATAAATATATAATTTAATTTCAATCAACGAGTAAAAGCATGGAAATTCAACAGTTAAAAGCATTGATTAAAGAAACTATGCGTGAAGTTCTAAAAGAAGAAAGACTTTATCTTTGCCAAATTCTAATTCCTTACGTAAGTGATGAAGAACAGTCCGAACTTGAAGCCGAATTTGGTGTACCTTCAAACTATGCTGATGATGAAGTTATTGATATGACCGATTGGGTTAAAAATGACAATAAAATTTCGTAAACAAGCGATTAAGTTTTTAGAAAAAGCAAATCCCGACGATGTTGAAAATATACGAGAACAACTTAACCAAATTGTTATTGCTGTCGAAGAGCAAGGAATTATCCCATTTACAGAACTAGATATTAAAAAGATGAAAGGTGACTGGGAAGGATTTTACAGATTACGTGTAGGCAAAAACAGAATTATTTTTACAGCCTATATTGAATCGGGAGACATCGAAGTTTACATAATTGGTTCAAGAGGGGATGTATATAAAAAATAATTTATACTTACTCGCTTAATGCTTCCCACAATTCTGGCATTGGTTCATCAAAATCAGCAGGAATTTCTATTGGCATCCCCCTTAAGAGATAATTCGCTTTTGATAATGATTCTATTTGGCAGGAAACAACGCGAGCAACAGCTACACCATCACGAGTAATAATAATTTCGCTCCCAGTTTCTCTTGCTTCGTCAACCTTCGTTAGTAAGAGTAATATCTGTTTGTTGTATATCAACGTTTTTAATTTCCATAATTTTAAAGTCTATGTACAAACATATTGTAACTTTTGCAGTCGTCACAGAATCGAAATGCAGCGTCAGGCAAAAGCCCCATACAGTTTATATTCACTGGTGGAGCAGGTGCAGACCAATTCTGGATTGCTACTGCCGAAATTCCCCAAGCTGCGAATATTATTACTGACTTTACTTTAAGTGAAGATGTGCTTGGTATTGCTGGTTTAGGTATTGGCTTTGATGATTTAAGTATTACTCAACAGGATGATAACACTTTAATTGCTGCTAATGGTTCCGATTTAGCGATATTGCAAGGAATTGGTGCAACTAGCTTGAATACGGATAACTTTGCGTTTGGTTAGGAAATAGAGCATGGGGCATAGGAGTTAGGAGCAAAGAAAACGGAGGGAGCGGGGATAGAAAATTAATTGTTTCCCCTGCTCCCTGTGCCATCTCTTCCCATCTTCACGCAATCTTCATATAAATACTACTTTTATAAACTTAATTTTATAGTAAAATTCACGTAAGTCATAACTTGAGAAATATTAGCAATAACTGTGAATATACGTTGATCTCATGTCATGATACTTGCAACTTTAAATAACTTTGGTTGAGTTAATTAACGTAAGAATAATTACCTATCCCACTTGCGTATTTAATCAAATGCGCTGGCTTAATTTTAGTTGCAAGCGACAAAAAAATTATCAGGAAAAATTCATGACCATAAGTATTAGTGCCAGTCCTAACGTTTTGATTGAAGAAGAAGGAACCCTTCTGACGCTTACTATAAATTCTAGCGAACCAATTCCCGAAGGTGGATTGGTTCTTACAATTAGTAGCGAGCTTGAAAATGCTCTAGGACAATTTGATGTCCTAGCGACACAAGTTGAGAACGTGCAAATACTCGGTGTAAATGATGACACCAGTGGTTTCCGAATACCCAACAGGAAGATAACACCTTGATTGCTGTAAATGGTTCCGATTTAGCGATATTGCAAGGTATTGGTGCAACTAGCTTGAGTGTGGATAACTTTGCATTTGCTTAAAGAATAAAAGCGGAGGGAGCGGAGGTAGCCGAGGGTGCAGAGGGGGTAATTTCTTCCTCCGCTTCCTGTGCTTCCTCAGCCTCCTCTGCTCTATTCCCATTACCCGTTATCCATCAAAACCTAAAGGTGCGTGAAGACATTATCAACTCATCCATAAAAACAATGATTTGTTAAGGTCTTTACACACCCTACAAGCAATGCCCATTACCTCTTTCTTCAGGTAATCTTTATCAAAAATGACTTTTATAGACTCAAATTTATAGTAGTATTTACGTAAATAAAAAATTGAGAATTTATTGCAACAGTTGTGAAACAAATACACATAATAAATCTCAGCTTATGAGGCTTGTGTTATCAAAGTAATTTGTTAGTGTGTGAGTGTAAAATTTTTATCTAATGACTGGTTGCGTATTAAAGCAAAGATACTTGCACAAGCGATGAGTGACTATTTTTTATTCCAAGGAAGAACTTCAACATGAAATTAATGACAACTTCGGTTCAGAAAACTTTAGAAATTCAGGAAATCGGTATTGTTATTACCGCGAAAAAGCTCAATGTTAGTATATTGAGCGTAGAATTTCTGAAAACTAGTGGAATAATCGCTCAAGAGTGGGAATTACAAAGTAAACCTGTAAAAACTCCATCTGCGGTTCAACTCAGTTTTAAAAATGGTGTTAATTTAGTAGCTCAACCGGGTAGAATTATCTTTTCGGAAACGATTGCTAAAAAAGCGATTAAAGATATTCAAATCTCAGAAGTTGCTGGTAAATACATAGAAAAACTTCCCCATGCGGATTACCAGGAAGTTGTTGTAAATCCTAAGAGTTTGATTGGTTTAGAAAATAGTTTTAGTGACTATATTACTCAAACCCTAATTGCTCCCGGTCCCTGGCAGAATATTGGTAAAGAAAAAATTCAAGCTAGCATCAATTTTCTTTTTCAATTAGAATCCGCACCGTTAAGTTTAAGTATTACCCAAGCCCAAATTAAGCAAGACGAAAAATCTCTTCCTGCTTTGTTATTTTCCGGCAGCTTTCATTACAGAGTAAATAATGATTCGCCAACAGAAATTATTAGTCAAATGGTACAGCATATTAACCAATGGCAGACGAATCTAACAACTTTTAACGAAATAGTGAATCAGAAGTTTTTAGGTCAAGCGGATAGCGTTTTTAACAATTAAACCCGACGACGGGTTTTCATTTCAATGCTGCAAAATGTGCAAAGTTTGCATGATTCAGAATTCGGCGTTGCTGTTAGCGGAGCTTGGCGATAGCCATATCCGGGTATGAATCTAGATTTGACAGACGTAGCACTGCTACGTCTCTACAGGGGTTACGGTTATCCATTAAGTCAATTCCGATAGCAGTTGGAACTCGTTCGCAAGTAGCAAGTAAATCCCCGTATTATTACTTTTTTCCTAGAAGAAGAGTAAACTGACAATTCGCTACTCACTACTCGCTACTGTAAGAATGTCTCTTTGTCTCCCCATCTTCCCATCCCCCATGCCCAATCCTCATCTTCATCTAATCTTTATAAAAAGCTACTTCTGAGAAGTCCAATTTCTAGTAAAATTTACGTAAGTAGAGTTTTGAGATTAATTTGCAATAGCTGCAAGTATAAGGCAATCTCAATTAGTGATGGGGTGTGTTGTGCGATCGCTAAGTTTTCCACAATAATTTTTCGTTATTCCGGTAGATGTAGAGATGCGATATATCGCGGTTTTCGTTTGGGTGTAATACACTGCGAAACCTCACCCCGGCTCCGCCACCCCTCTCCTTACTAAGGAGAGGGGAAGGGGGTGAGGTAATAAGTGTGTTCTATTCAACTGAAAACCGCTATATCTCGTCTCTACATTAGTTTCTGTAATTATTATTTATTTAAATCATGAATCCACAAGTCAGTTTCACCACCGAACCAGAATTATTAATCGAAGAAGAGGAAACGGTTTCTTTACTTAATTTCAACCTCAGCGAACCACCGACCGAGACGGGTACCGTAGTAAATATTAATGCACCGAACTTATCTGAATTTAATTTAACTAAAACTCAAGTAGAAGGAGGTGAAATTACTTTAGAGCCAGAATTACAGCAACAGTTACAGGATGCTTTAAATGGAACTCGTGTAGAAGATGTACCGGGTGCTGCTGTGGCAATTGTTTCTCCTTTCGGAAGCTGGTTTGGAGCCAGTGGTGTTGCTTCCATAGAAAATAATACACCTTTGCAACCAGATGACCGTTTTCAAATTGGCAGCATTACAAAAACTTTTGTGGCTACAACTGTAATGCAGTTGGTTGAGGAAGGTAAGTTAAATTTAGATGATACTCTTACTACTTGGCTACCTGAAAGTATAACTGCTGATATTCCGTCTGCTGAAGAAATTACTTTAGAGCAGCTATTACAACATACAAGCGGTATTGCTGACTATGTTGATGTACTGTTTAACCAAGCTGCAACTAACCCCGGTGTATTTTTAACAGATTGGCAACCAGAAGAATTAGTCGATTTAATTGATAGTGAAGAGCCTTTGTTTGCACCGGGAGAATCTTGGCAGTATTCTAACACCAACTTTATTTTAGCGGGATTGATAGTAGAAGCAGTAACGGGTAATAATATTGCCGCAGAAATTAGAACACGGATTCTTGAACCGTTAAATTTAGAAAATACTTTTTTCGCTGAAGAAGAAGAAATTCCTGGAGGTTACGTTAGCGGTTACTGGGATTTCGATCAAAATGGGACTTTAAATAATATTACCTCAGCTAATCTTTCTTGGACTTGGGCGACTGGTGCAATGGTTTCTAATACCCAAGATTTAGATACTTTTGCTCGGAGTTTATTTAAAGGGGATTTGCTTGAACCCGAAACCTTAAAGCAAATGCTCGATACTACCCCAGCAATCGATTCAAATAACTATTCTTCCTACGGTTTGGGAGTCGGAACCATCGAATCCCCCAATCGTTTCTGGTATATTCATCGCGGTCAAACTTTGGGATATCGTTCAAATATGTGGTATTCTCCCCAAGATGATTTAACTTATATTGAATTAATTAATGGATTTTCAACTGATAATTTAGTCCGCGACCTTTTACCACCTTTTAGACAAGGAATAGCCGACGATAACTTTAACTTTACCATCACCGAGCAAAATGCTCAAATAAGTTTACCAGTTTTAAATGACGGAGAAGTTGAAGGAGAAGAAACCGCAACTTTTACTGTTGAAGCGGGGGAAGGATATGAAGTAAATCCTGATGCTAATAGTGGTACTTTTACTATTGTGGATACAGCAGATGAAAATTCTGGAATCGAACCAATAGTTAGTTTTAGTACCGAACCGGAATTATTAATTGAATCCCAAGAAACAGCTTCTTTACTTAACTTTAGCCTCAGCGAACCACCGTCATCACTAGGAACAACTATAACTGTTAATACTCCTAACTTATCGGAATTTAATCTCAATTCAATTCAAACACAAGGCGGTGAAATTAATCTTAATAATGATATTCAGTCACAATTAGAAACCGCTTTAGCGGAAAAAATTATAGCACAAGTACCGGGAGCAACTATAGCGATTACTTCCCCTTTAGGAAACTGGTCTGAAGCTGCGGGGGTAGCCAATATAGAAAATAATACTCCCCTACAGCCAAATAATCGCTTTCAAATTGGTAGCGTTACTAAGACTTTTACTGCAACTACCGTCTTAAAGTTAGCAGAAGCAGGAAAGCTGACTCTTGAAGATACTCTTACCGATTGGCTACCGCAAGAAGTAACGGCAAATATTCCTTCAGCCGACGAGATTACTATTAGGCAACTACTAAATCATACCAGTGGCATTGCAGAATACGATAGCATTTTATTACAGCAAGCAGTAACTAATCCCACTATATTTTTAAACGATTGGCAACCGGAACAAATAGTAGAGTTAATTGATGGTGTAGAACCGTTTTTTGAACCAGGAGAATCTTGGCAATATTCTAATACTAACTATACTTTGGCGGGAATGGTTATCGAAGCAGCTAGCGATAATAATATAGCTGCCGAAATTAGGTCGCAAATTCTTCAACCTTTGAATTTAGAAAATACTTTTTTTGCAGGAGAAGAAGAAATACCAGGGGGTTACGTTAGCGGTTATTTAGATTTTGATTTTGATGGTATATTAGACGATGTTTCTGTTGCTAATCCTTCTTGGACATGGACTAGCGGTGCAATAGTTTCTAATACCCAGGATTTATCCCAATTTGCGCGAGATTTATACGCAGGAGAGTTACTTTCACAAGAAAGTTTAGCTCAAATGTTTACCTTAGTAGATACTGGTAGAGGATTTTCCTATGGCTTAGGAATGATGAGTTTTGAAACTCCCGACTTAGGAACAGTTGTAGGTCATAGGGGAGGAACTCTCGGCTTTAATGCTAATATGTGGTATTCATCAGAAGACGATTTTACCTATGTGGATTTAGCTAACGGTCGGACTAATGAAGAATTAGTAGTTAATACTATACCTGCATTTACAGAAGGTGTGATTTCTACAGTTGGTAATACTAGTACTTACAGTGAGTTTAACTTTACCATCACCGAGCAAAATGCTCAAATAAGTTTACCAGTTTTAAATGACGGAGAAGTTGAAGGAGAAGAAACCGCAACTTTTACTGTTGAAGCAGGGGAAGGATATGAAGTCGATCCCGATGCTAATAGTGGTATTTTTACTATTGTGGATTCATTATTAGAACCAACATCAGAACCCGTATTTGGTTCCCTTGAAGCAGATATTATTGAAGTTAGCGGTAGTAACAAACTAATTTTCGGTGGTGACTCGGATGATTTGATTGACGCTTCTATCAGCAGTAAAGGTGGCAACCGCATCTATGCCGGTAGCGGTGATGATACTGTAATACTAGGAACCGCCGATAGAATTATTGGTGGTGCGGGTGACGATAAATTCTTCGTTATGAGTGGTGGTGATAATATCATTACTGGTGGAGAAGGTGCAGACCAATTCTGGATTGCTACCGCAGAAATTCCCGACTCCGCGAATATCATAACTGATTTTACTATAAGTGAAGATGTCCTTGGTATCGCTGGAAAGGGTATTGGCTTTGAAGATTTGAGTATTACTCAACAGAATGATAATACTTTGATTGCTGTGAATGGTTCCGATTTAGCGATTTTACAGAGTATTACTGCAAATAGCTTGAGTGCAGATAATTTTGCGTTTGCTTAAATACTTACACTAAAACGGTTCAAAACTGTCATTATCCTACGTCTCCAACACATAATCCTATCCTTAAAACTTGATTATTGAGAAAAATTATAATATAGAATTATTTACAAGTCAGGAAAATTATAACACTTGTAATTTCTCCATATCCAAGGAAAATCATCTCAAATGCTATCCTATTAATAAATTAGATAAATATGAACTATTAGCTATCAATATATTAATAGGTTATAAATACTACTAGACAATTGAGAATTATTTGCTATTATTTTCTGATAAGTTAAAAATTTGTAGTTTAGAGTACCAACAGATGCAAGACACAACTAAAGTAAATGCAGGAATAGAACGCGATCGTAATGCTTGGCTTTGGGGCTTTACTCCTCAAGCAGAGATTTGGAATGGTCGTTTAGCAATGATTGGATTTGTAGCAGTAGCTTTGATTGAAGTATTTACAGGTGAAGGTTTTCTACACTTCTGGGATATTCTGTAAAGCCTAGTCTATAAATTTTGATATTACTTCCATCAACACAGCTATTTCCATGTCGTTAAAGATAGAAACGACATGGGTTTTTTGTATTATGGCTATCTACAAGTTAACTTGATTGTCAATAATAGCAATTAACTAATAAGACAGTCCCTCATGGAAAAATAGCTGTTCCCTATTTTCAAGTTAGGTATTTTGATTAATCTTTACTAGCAATATTTATTGAATTAATATAGCAAGACTTGTAATCCAATTAACTAATTGTTAGTTTCTCCTTTAAAGTCTTGTAATTCTGTTTCTGAAAGATGAAATAGATTACTTTTTGCTTTAGGAAAAAAAGTATTTTTACTAACTTTTTTCGGTTCAAAATCAATACATCCATAAGCTTCTTCCGAACAAGCTAAAGTCGGATTTACAGTACATTTTAGACGATAATCGTTAGTAAAAAAATCGCACTTATAACAGGGAATTTGATGTAATTTTTTGATTTGTTCTGCTCCTTGTTTAAATGCACGAACTACACTCAACGAGAACAAAAGCATCAAAAAGACCCAAAAGCAAACAAAAAATGTAGCTATCATTAATTCTCCTAGTGAGACTCTTGCTGCAAATATAACCAAGGAATTTTGTAATTAGTGTTAGGATTCGCACATATTTATTAATAATTAATATCAATAATTTCTGAGATATTTCCTAATTTTGGTGATTTATATTGGTATGCGTATGCCATTGGATATATAAAAATGCTATTTAAGTTACTCAATCTATAACTTAAGGTAGATTTAAATAAAAAATATTCCTATTAATCTAAACAAAAAACTTAATAAGATTATTTCTCATTAAGTTAAGGACAGTAATTAGGTATACCTACTATGTCAATTCCAACCAACGAACGTCGCGATGATATTATTTACTTTTTGCTCAATAAAGTAAAGCATTCAGAAGAACCTCAAAATATAGAGTACTTTCGCCAAGATTTTGATGGTAAGATAGTAGAGAAAGATGAAGTACTCAAACATTTAGAGTACGTAATGGAAAAAGGTTATTTAAAAGGTGAAATGATGGATGGAGCTAGGGCATCTCAACAAGGAGATGAAGCACCGTTTGCTGTCTGTAAAAATGCAGAAATTACTCAAGAAGGATTGAATGTCTTGAGAACCGATTTTTTTAAAGTGTAGATAGAAAAGTGAGGAGTGAGGAGTTTAATCTTTCATTGTCTTCCCATCTCCTCATTTACCTGTAATAATCATGAATATCAGTAAAAATTAGAACAATTGTGAGTAACAAGCAAGTTGAAGATATTTACCCTCTTTCTCCAATGCAACAGGGGATGTTGTTTCATAGTCTTTATGCTCCGAATTCTGGTGTTTATATCATTGAAGTGAGTTTTGAAATTCACGGGAAGCTAGATATAATTGCATTCGAGCAAGCTTGGCAAGTGGCTATTGACAAATATCCAGTTTTGCGAACGGCTTTTGTATGGGACAAGGTGGAAAAACCTCTTCAAGTTGTAGGAAGAAAAGTTAAATTACCGATTATATTAATTGATTGGTTGTCTCTTGAATTATCAACACAAAACCAACATTTACAAGATTTATTAAAGAATCAACGAAAACAAGGATTTAATCTCAGTAAAGCACCATTATTGAGGTTAATTGTAATTCATAAACAGCCTCATGTTTACCAATTAATTTGGATTTACCATCACTTATTACTTGATGGGTGGTCTGTACCTTTTATACTTCAAGATGTTTTAATTAGTTATAACGCTATTAGCAAGGGTGAAGCTTTATTAAATAAAAATTTAAATAAATCTCGTCCTTATAAGGATTATATCGCTTGGTTACAACAGCAAAATTTATCTGAATCTGAGACATTTTGGCGTAAAAATCTTGCAGGTTTTTTATCACCGACACCTTTGATATTAGATAAAAAATTAAAATCTTCAATCAAACCGAATTCCAGTAATCAAAAACAAGAAATTCAACTTTCATCGGAAATTACATCTAAATTACAAGATTTTGCAAAAAACCATCAATTAACTATTAATACTTTAATTCAAGCTGCTTTTGCGTTAATGTTGAGTCGATATAGTGGTGAAAGTGATGTTGTATTTGGTGTAACTAGTTCAGGTCGTCCGACTACACTGGTAAACTCTGAATATATGGTAGGTTTGTTTATAAATACTTTACCACTAAGAGTTAACGTTGATGGTAAGCAATCGCTGTTACCCTGGTTACAACAACTTCAAAAGCAGCAAATAGAATTACAGCAATATGAATATACTCCATTAGTAGAAATACAGCGTTGGAGCGATATTCCTAGAAGTTTACCTTTATTTGAAAGTATTATTGTATTTGAAAATTATCCTGTAGAAACAACTGTTAAATCGGCAATAAAAGACCTCAAATTACAAAATATCTCTACAACTGAACAAAATAATTATCCTTTAGGACTTTATGTGGTTGTAGATTCCAGAATTACGCTGCGAATATTATATGATAGTTGTCGTTTTGATAATGGAACAATTAGTAGAATATTAAATCATTTACAAACTTTGTTAGCAGGAATACTCTTCGATTCCGAGCAAATTTTATCAGAACTACCCCTATTAACCCCAGCAGAACAACAGCAACTACTCATAGAATGGAACAATACAAACCGCGAATATTCCCATATTTGTATTCATCAACTAATTGAAACACAAGCAGAGCAAACACCAGAAAAAATCGCAGTCGAATTTGAATCCCTACAATTGACATACCAACAATTAAATCAAAAAGCCAACCAACTAGCCCATCACTTAAAATCAATCGGAGTAGAAACACAAACAAAAATCGGAATATATTTACAACGTTCAGAAAAAATCTTAATTACATTACTAGCAATTCTCAAAGCAGGTGGAACCTATATTCCTTTAGATCCAGCTTTCCCCCAACAACGTTTAATATATATGATTGAAGATTCAGGGGTGAATATATTAATTACAGAATCTGGAACCTCACCCCTAACCCCTCTCCTTGATAAAGAGAGGGGAATAATAGTTATTAATCTTGATACTCAATGGGAATTAATTAGCCAACAAACTTCATCAAACCTACCACCTCAAACAACACCCGAAAATCTAGCTTACATCATCTACACATCAGGTTCCACAGGAAAACCCAAAGGAGTGCAAATAATGCACAAATCCTTAGTAAACTGTCTTGAATCAATGCAGCAACAACCAGGAATCACATCAAAGGATACCCTACTATCAGTCACAACATTATCATTCGATATTGCAGCATTAGAATTATATCTACCTTTAATTACAGGTGCGCGGTTAATAATTGCCAGTAAAGAAACTACCACAGATGCAACACTTTTAAAACAAAAATTAGATGATAATCAAGTAACAATTATGCAAGCAACTCCAGCAACTTGGAGATTACTATTAACAGCAGGATGGCTCGGAAATCAACAATTAAAAATCCTTTGTGGTGGAGAAGCTTTAGATAAACATATTGCCGCAGAATTAATTAATCGTGGTCAAGAATTATGGAATTTATATGGACCAACAGAAGCAACAATATGGTCTAGTGTAACTCAAATAACGGGTGATTTTATTAATGATTCTGTTGCGATTGGTAAACCAATAAATAATACTCAATTTTATGTTGTTGATGATTATTTACAACTAGTTCCGATTGGGGTAGTAGGAGAGTTATATATTGGTGGTGTGGGATTAGCAAGTGGTTATTTGAATCAACCTCAATTGACAGCACAAAGGTTTGTTGAAAATTGGTTTAGTATTGAGGAATTAGGATTAATTAACCGCAGCGTTAGCGAAGCGTGTCGCGATAGCGACATAAAGTGCGGTCTTGGGGTCTCCCCAAGTGGAGCAACTTTTCAAGAGAGAGACGCGGAGGGCGCAGAGAAAAGAAAATGTAGAGAGAGTAAGGATTCTAAGTTGTATAAGACGGGGGATTTGGTTCGGTATTTAGCTTCGGGGAATTTGGAGTATTTGGGTAGGGTTGATAATCAAGTTAAGTTACGGGGTTTTAGAATTGAGTTGGGGGAGATTGAAAGCGTTTTATCTCAGCATCCATTGGTAAAACAAGCTGTGGTGAGTTTATATAAGAGTCAAAATAAAAATCAAGATGATCAAAGATTGATTGCTTATTTAATTGCCCAAGAAGAAGTATCAATAACTCAACTACGGCAATTTTTACAGGGTAAGTTACCTGGTTATATGATTCCTTCTGATTATATGATGTTAGAGGAGTTTCCTTTGACTCCTAATCGTAAAGTTGACCGTAAAGCTTTGCCGTTACCAGGGCAAAGTCGTCCAAAATTAGAAAATTATGTTCTACCATCATCGGAAATTGAACGAGAAATTGCTGAAATTTGGCAGCAAGTACTCAAAATAGAAAAAATTGGTATTCATGATAACTTTTTTGATTTAGGAGGACATTCATTATTAATGGTGAAAGTTCATAGTCAACTACGGGAAAAATTTTCTTATAATATTTCTTTAGTAGAAATGTTTCGTCATCCAACTATTAATGCACTTGTTAATTATTTTAGTAATAAGGGTGATGATAATTTACAAAAAGAGAATTTTAGAAATGAGCAGGTTATTGCTGGAAAAGAACGTTTGAAACAGCGTTTGAATAGAAGAAAGAGTTAAGATAATAATTGCAAAAAATCAATAAGTCGCTGCAAGCTTGAAAAATATGCAAAAAAATTCTATTAATGATTGCCGTTATTGTAGCGTTGTTTCTAAAGCTAATGGAGAAGATCCATTGGGTTCAGCAGAATGTTATGACCATTGGTTTGTGTTTGAAGTACCTCGTCCTTGGGGTGATGCGCTTTGGGATTATCCTCCATTAGAGCATTTAATGAAGCTCTCTACTAAATTAATTTTACAAAAAGGAATAATTATCAAAGTCGTCATGGTTGCTCCCGATCAAGAGTATTCCGATTCAGAGCAAATTCGGTTAATTCATTATTATCATTCTAAAAATATGTTTGCCGAATTTGAGAAACAGGAATATCTCTTACAATCCCTTGAACAAGTTATTGATTTACTAAACACGATATTATTTTTACCCAAGCAGTTACATAAATTTAATAATTATTACCAAGAAACAAAACATATTCGAGATATTATTGTTTGTACCCATACTCAAGTCGATTTAGCTTGCGGTCGTTTTGGTACTCCGATTTATCGAAAACTTCGTCAAGATTATACAAGCAAGGCTGATGGTAAACTAAGAGTATGGCAATCTTCTCATTTTGGCGGTCATCAGTTTGCTCCCACTTTGATAGACTTACCTACAGGTCGTGTTTGGGGACATTTGGAATTGGATACACTCGATTCCTTGATTTGGCATCATGGAAACTTGAAAGAATTGCGTCCTTATTACCGGGGTTGGACTGGTTGGGAGAAATGGTTACAAATTGCTGAAGGTGAAATTTGGTTACAAGAAGATTGGCAATGGTTGAATTATCATAAGCAAGGTCGGATTATAGATGTAGGTGGAGTCGGAATTAAAAAATATCTTTTTTCCATCTTAAATTTAATTCCTGCTAAAAGAGCCAGAATAATTTGCGATCGCCTTTGTAAAAAAGCTAGTTGGGTAAAGGTTAGCATCAAATTTGCTTCTCTTGATGCTAGCGTGTCGGGGGAATATACAGCTACAGTTAAAGAGAACGGTCAAGTAATGAGCGCAAAGGATTCAGCAGCATCTCGAGATCAGAAGTTACAATTACAGCCAGTTAAGCAATATCGGGTAACTGATTTGAATCAAAAAATAAATAATTAGGACTTACGCAAGATGTAAGCAAAAACCTGATTCTTGAGTAGTGATAAGCTAAAAAGCATTTTTATCACAAGTAGGTAAGCAAAATTCATTGTATTAAATTTTTTAGCCATAAAGATAAACAAACATCATTAGACATCTGGTGGAAATGAAATATGTGTTAACCGAAACCCTTGTAGAGACGCGAACCCTTGCGTCTCTACATTCTTTATCGGAGATGTCTATTATTTATTTTTTTCCAAAAGAACCATCTGGTAATATAAACAGAGAAACACGACCAATCCAAACTTTTTTGCTGTCTTGTTGATTTATCATATCTTTGATTTTGACTGGCATGACTCCATTAGCAGGAAATGCCCATAATTCCCCATTCCGATAAAAAGGCTCGCTATAACCCTGTTCTTGACACCATTGCTGGCATACATTGTTGATAGCTGTTGCTAAGTCTGGGTATGATAAATCTGAACCAATCCTTGGATTATGAATCATTCTCAAATCTGTAACACCTAAATATTTCAACTACCAACAATTTAAATGTATCGGATGCTTAAATAAAATAAAGATTTGTCTCGCAAAACGTCTAAACTTTTCCTGACAAAAAGAAATCGGTTGATTAACTCCTTCAAATTGCCAATCTCCGATGGTAGAAAAACGCCATTGTTGACGTTGATGATTGTATCCCAAAGCTTCAATTCCAATTATCCGACAATTCGGCGCTAACAGTGTCTCAGAAAAACGAATTTGTATCAAAATACATCGACTATTAAAGCCAAAATCTTCTCCTGGAAACGAAAAACTGATGTCTATAGAATTCGGATCAGTTATTTCTTCAGTTATAGTATCACTCAACCAAGGATTAAAATCAGCAATGCCTTGAGTGAACTCTGTCTTAAAAATTACTTCTAAAGTGGCAATTTTACTAAGGAGTTCAATTGATTTAATTTGTTTGGCAGCATTCATAGATAACTCCAATTCCTGAAATTTAATTCAAATAATTCTCAATAAATTATGCCTTTTTGTGTGCATGACCAGCCCAAATTTCCAAGTCAAGCTAGATTATTTCAATCTTCAAATCCTATTTCAATGATTTTTAACAAAAAAATACAGCCTTGAATTGCATACTGACAAAAGATTTTAACTATTTAGAATACCTTGATAGCAGCTTATACATACCCCAACCCTGAGTCAATATCATCTCATAGTTTACAAGCAGATATGTAAAAAAATTTGATTTGACAAAAATATAATATTGCGATTTAATATCAATAAGTCTGATTCCATGCTCTTAGGTAGACAAATTAAAGCATTCTCATATCTCTTTTGATGAGAATGCTTTAACTTCCATGCTTGTGCAACTAAACCCAAAATTTGGACTACTTAAGAATGGTGTTGGTAAAGTAGCAGATACCCGGTTTTTTGACCGGGTTTTTTAATTCAATGTAAAATTCACCGAACAAGGCAAAAGTAAAAAATAAAAAGGCAAAAGTAAAGAAAAATAAAAATGGTTTAAGCACCATTATTTATTTATGGAACGAAGTAAAAACATTTGTTTCGAGACACGTAGTGCCTTCAAACAATACGTCCTTATCAAATCCCCTTAATTTATTTATGGGGATTATCTTTTTACTTTTTACTTTTTAATCAATTTTGTAATTTACCATCTTCCATGCGAATAATACGGTCGGCTATATCTAAAATGCGGTTGTCGTGGGTGACGAGTAACACCGAACAACCTTCCTCTTTAGCAAGTTTTTGAATAATATCAACTACGTCTCTACCCGTTTTACTATCCAAAGAAGCCGTTGGTTCGTCTGCTAATACTAGTTTAGGTTGAGCAACTAAAGCACGTGCGATCGCAACTCGTTGTTGTTGCCCTCCCGATAATTTTTCTGGGTAAGAGTCAATAAACTCAGTTAATCCTACCGCTGCTAAAATTGCTTCAGCCCGTTTGCGATGTTCCCATACAGGAATAGAAGAGTGCAATTTCAAAGACATTCGTACATTACCATAAGCACTCAAGCACTTGAGTAAATTGTGATGTTGAAAGATGAAACCGATATTATTTCTAATTTTAGTTAACTTGCTTTTAGGAATGCCTTGTAATTCTTGACCGAGAATTTTCAGACTACCATCTTGTAACGAACGCAATCCACCAATCAAAGAGAGTAAAGTTGTTTTACCGCTACCAGAAGGACCAGTTAGAATACAAATTTCACCAGGATTAATATTTAAATTAATATCACTAAGTACAACTTTGCGTAAATTACCTTTACCAAAAGCGTGATTTAAGTTAGATATTGCGACTGTAGGATTCATATTAAGGTCAAAGGTTCAAGGTTAAAGGTCAAAAACTTATAACTAATAACTCATCACTCCTAACTTCTAATTCCTAACTTAAAAAACATCCGCTGGGTCGGCGGAACGAAGTTTACTAGTAGCTATTGCACCGGAAACAACGCACATGACTACAGTTAAAATAAAAACTTGTATGGCTACACTAGCTCTCATTGCGAGAGGAATTTTTGTTAAACTAACTAATAGTTGATAAAGCCCTAATGATGCGATATAGCCGGGAATGAAGCCCATTATAGCTAAGATAACAGCTTCTTGAATTACTACAAATAACAAATAATTATCACTGTAACCCATTGCTTTGAGAGTAGCATATTCTGAAAGATGGTCGTTAATATCAGCATAAAGAACTTGATAAACGATAATTACACCAACCACAAAACCAACGGCTGTACCGAATCTTAAAACAATTCCATTTGGTTCTGATGATTCAAACTTTTGCTCTTTTGTAATTAGTTCTTCACGGGTATGTATTTCTATATCTGGGGGAAGAATGGCTCTTATTTTTGTTTTAACAGTATCAATATTAGCGCCTTTTTCTAAAAAGACTAGACCTATACTTACATTATTAAGAATTCCACTTCCGCGACGTTGAGAGTAATTCCAGTCGCTCATTACCACATTTCCGTTAGTAAATAAAGTGCTACCCATATCGAAAAGTCCAACGATATCAGTTCGATGATTATCTACTAAAGTTGTTACTTTTCCTTGTTGATTATATATTTCTGGAACTTCTCCCAAAGAACTTTGAGATAAGCTGTCATATAATATTGAATTAGGTATCCTTAATTTATTTATTTGTTGTTGAACATCTGGTAAATTCAGAACCTTATTTTTCGCAGGGTTAAAAGCAATAATTCTGACTTGTTTACCGAAACGTTCCATTCTTTTGAGTGAGGAATCATCCTGATTATTTTCTAATAAGAATTCAGGATTTAACCATTCACCCGTATCAAGATAAACGGAAGTTGTATCGGCAACACCATCTACAGCAGAAGCTTGATAAACATAAGCACGGGGGAAAGAAGTATTCCATCGTAATGTAGGACTAAATGAAGAAACTAAGAATAAATCTCCCCCCAAACTTTCATGTAGTTTAGTTGTTCCCTCAGTCAGCATTTTCAATAATCCCACCTGAGTAAACATCAAAATATTTGCAAAGCAAACCCCTGTAGTCGCAACAGCTAAACGTACTTTTTGGTGCGACAATTGCGACCAAGCAAGCGGTATTTCAAAGTTAAATTTTTTAAAAAAAGGAAGTTTCATATAAGAGTTAGGAGTTATGAGTTAGAAATTAAGAGTTTTTTACCTTTGACCTTTGACCTCTAACCTTTGAACTTTAAATACCGATTTCCACACGGACTTGCATTCCTGTTAGATTAGCTACTTTAGCGCTATCTTCTGGTTCGATGCGAATTTTTACTTCTACTACACGAGCATTAACATCAGTTGTCGGATTGTTCTGACCTTGATTAAGTCTTGTTTGACCGATTTGTAAGCCAATTTGCTCTACTTTTCCGGTAATTTCTTGTTGAAAACCACCATATTCGCTGTTAATAGTCGCTTTTTGTCCTACTTTCACTTTTAAAATGTCGCTTTCATAAACTTCAGTTAGTACGTACATTTGCTTAGTTTGTCCGAGTTCTGCGATTCCTTGTTCCGTATTGACTTGTTCACCAACACGAGTATTGATTCTGAGAATCTGTCCCGCTATCGGTACTTTTACTTGGGTATCGTCTAGTTCAGCTTTACGCTGTTCTACTTGGATTAATGCTTGTTCCAACTCTGCTTGAGCGATTTCTACATCTACGGGACGAACTTCTTGTAATTTCTGTAGATTTGCTTGTTCTCTAACTAATTGTGCTTGTAGTACCGACTTGGTATTGTCAAAATTAGCTTGGGCCTGTGCAAAAATTGCACGAGTTCGATCAAGTTCTTCTTGGGCGTTGTCTAGTTCAGAAGTACTAATTGCTCCTTCTTGAGCTAAAGAATTGTTACGCTGATATTTTAGTTCCGCATTACGTAAAGTTGCTTGAGCTTCAGTAATTGCAGCAGCTTTCTCTTTAATTTCACTTTCTAATCTCGCTTCTAGTTCGGAAATTGTTGCTCTTTGTGCTATGATATCTCCCTGCTTAAAGTCTCCTTGCTGGATTTTGAGTAATTGCGATCGCTTTATAGCCACATTCGCCATTGCGTCGCGCAGTTGTTGTTCTGCTCTCTCTTTTCCTTGTAAAATAGCGATTACCTGATTGGGTTTGACAAAATCGCCTTCTTTAACTAGGATTTGATTGACGCGACTGTCACGGGCGTTTACTACAGAAATTTTAATTACTTCTCCTTGAGGAACTATTTTTCCTAAAGCGACTACTTTGGGATTGGAGACAAGTTTGACTTCTGTCGATGGTGTTTGCTGTTTGTCTTGGGCTTGCCCTAAGTTACAAGCCGTAGACACAGTTAAAAGAGCGAGAACTGTTGCTAATTTAATGCACTCAACAAGAATAGATACCCGATTGAAAGCTCTATATTGTGGCTGAAGCATAGTTTTAAGTCAATAAATAGCTGTAAATTCTCGTTCATTTTTGAAGTATTTTTTATATCACATTTTTATTTTTCGAGTCAGAATAAAATAGTTTGTGTGATGGTTTCCGGAGATGCTGCACTTCTGAACTAAATAAAGTATAAGAAAAAAGTATAAGAAAGCAATACTCACGTTTCTCACAAACAAGAAGCAAGTTGGAGTGAGTAGTAAGTAGTGGGAAAATCAATCCCTCACTCAAGTCTTACCACTTACTTGTGAGAAATCCAGGAATCTAAAATTTATGTGGAATCAGCATTTTGGTTTATCCCAATTTAGTTTAATAAAACAAGCTATATCTATTTTAATTGCTGCAAATAGTTACTATATATTGTAGTCTAAAACACATTTTTATTGTATTAGAAAAAAAGAGTAAGAGAAAAAATGAATATTTCTCTTACTTGGTTAAACAGGTTTGTTGAGAAAAATAAATATAAAAATAATTAAGATTTATTTGTCCTCTGTTTCGGTATTATTGCATAATTAAGCCAAATAAAACACTCTATCTATATTACCAATCTAAAAATTTCTAAATTTTTAATGTTTTTAGGTTTTGTAGATAAACCCTATTTAATGTGAATAGTCCTAGGGCAGATGATATTACAGCTAGCTTCTGGACTCAGGAAATAGTAATCGAGGATTCCCGATCAAATTAACGTCTAGTCATGATGAAGAGACGTAGCAATACGCTTTGTCTCCTCAACATAGTTTAGTTATTTAAGATCAGTTACCATTATCGGAACGAAAATCAAACAGTAAAGTTAAATTTGAACACCGCATCATTAAAGTCATTGTCACTAACACCCAAATTTGCAGGTAAGTCTTCAAATCCGAATATACCATTACCCCATGATTTCAAATGATTTGCCCCATCTGGGTTAGCAGCACCAAATGCAAAGTAAGCAACTTGATCATCAACGACAGTTGCAGCATTGTTGTTGGGGTTAATTCGCAAGAACTCTTGTACGCTTAAGTTACCAGCATTGGCGATCGCAAATGGTGCGTATGATTTACCACCTTGAATTATCACATCACCAAATGTAGCGGCAGTGGTATCATTGTTGGGATTGCCACCAAGACGGATCGCAATTCCATCTAGGGCATTTTCCAAAGCCGCACGAGCATAACCTGCATCTCCAGGATTAAAATCAGCAACTCCGTCACCATTAACATCAATGCCGCCATTTTCATCAATAACTTCGTAAAAACCGACTAAGTTATCGAATGCAGCATCAGTGATATCCAGAGCCTCTTGATCTAAGGATGCTTTGACATCGTTGTCTCGTGCATTTCCTAAATCATAAGCAAATTTAGTAACTTCACCATTTGCATTTGCCTCAAATTTGACTTGTACTGGAGATTCTTCGATAGTAAATGTAACTTTACCCTTACTGCTGTCAACAGCGTAGCGTTCACCTTCTACCAAGGCAAAGTTAAAGGTTTCTGTTCCTTCACCAATACCATCGTTGAAAGTTGAAAGTTTAATGCTGGCATTTGAGTTAGTTAAGGTGACTAAGAAACTGCTACCAGTATCATCTCCAACAGTTGGAGTTCCCTGAATTCCAGTAGTTGTAAAAGCTGGCGTACCATCTTCGTTAAACAAATTCAACTCACCTAATGCACCGATTTCGGTACTTTTTACCAGTACAGTCAGTGGTTTGTCAGGAGATACATCAGCGTTGACATTAAAGTTGACAGTAAATTCTTCACCTTCGGTAAGATTAGTTTTATCAACTGAAAGCGCAACAACTGGAGGATTGTCTATAACAACTCCATCAGTTACAGTTACTGTTACTGCTTTTGCTTGTTGATTAAGTTGATAACCTTCACCAGCTAACAAGGTTAGGTCGTAGCTTGTGTCCGGTTCCTTGACTATATCGTCAAAAACGCGCACACTCAAAGATGCGGATGGTTCGGTTATGTTAATTAGAACTGCTCCATCTTCACGGAAATTGCCGACACTAAGACCTTTGACACTATCAGGGTTAGTAAAATCAAAGTTGCTGAAATCTAGCTGATCGATAAATGGTAGTAATTCTCCACCGAGTGCAATTTCTAAACCACCTTCGGGTATTGCACCGTTAACGCTGAAATTAAAGGTAAATAAAGTGCCTTCTTCTTCGTTTAGCGTAGTGGTATTTACGGAGAAACTAACGATAGGACGTTCATCTTCAATAGTCACAGTAATGTAATTGGCATTATTAGCATTTACTTGGTAACTCAAGTTAGCTGCACCAATACCTTGCAATATCGCTAAATCAGAACCATTTACAGCAATTAAGACATTATCTTTCTCTTGAGTAATACTTAAATCTTCAAAATCAATGCCCAAACCAGCGATACCGAGGACATCTTCACCTAAAGCAAAGTCCGCTATGATATTCGCAGAGTCGGGAATTTCTGCTGTAGTAATCCAGAATTGGTCTACACCTGGTCCACCATGCATGATATTATCACCACCAGAGAGGGCGAAGAATTTGTCATCACCTGCACCACCAAAAACGCTATCGCCCGAACCGAGTATGAAAGTATCATCACCGCTACCACCATAAATATCGTTTCCACCTTCACTACTGATAGAAGCGTCAATAATGTCGTTTGAGCTACTACCAAACACTAGTACTAGTTGGTTGCTACCAACGACTTCGATGGTTAACTCTGAAGATTGATCCTCAACAGCAGCCTGAGAATTAGAGGCAAAATCGGTGAAAGTCGAAAGACTAACTTGAGTCACGAGAAATAAGTCTCCAATAATATTACGAGTAGTAAAATCACAAATCTTACAAATGTTGTAGAGGCAAATTTAGATTGATTGTAGTGCTTTACACTACTGAAAGTCAGCGATAGACCCCCGCAAGGGTGGTCACTTAAATCTTCTCAACCTTCAATTGAATTGAAAACGATTGTTTGTATCATTCGGTCTTTGTCTGCAAATTAAGGAAAGCACCCTTAAAATACCAATTAGCAACTATGATATGAACTGGAAAAAGTAATTTCAACGTCTTTTAATACACATACTGATAATTTGCCTTTTTTTTTGACTTTATTGGCGATATTTTTTTTAGTGTTATTACTTAGGTGAGGCTATGGAACGCATTACTCCTAATACGCTCTATAATTCAATACCTTTGAGGAACTTTCACCATCAGGTGTGTCTTTGGCACAACCACAACTCAACATTTTCGAGTCTAGAAAAGTGCTGTTCGCCGAGCTTGCCTGGCATAGCACAATTACGAAAATTTGTGATTGCACTAAATTTAAGATAGACGCGCTTCTACCAATCAAAATTTAAACAGTAAGATGTAATTTTTACAACAAAATCATCTGATTGCAGAAAACCACCACAATTCGATGACTTTTTAGCTGTGATATACGCACTAAAAAGCTGAATTAATAAGTTATCTTAATAGTTTTTGTATTACCGATATTAACACTGATTTTTTCATATAAAAGTATACATATTACAAATATATAGTAGTCTTTTAACTGCGATCGCAATTAAGTTTAAATTGGTTTCCTGATAGATTAGTGCTAGTAGCTTACTGTTTAGTACTTTGAGCGCATTCTGTGTATAAGAGTTGAAGAAGTTGAGAACGTGCGGAATTGAGAAAAAAGTGGTTTCCCGGTAAAATATGCAAATTGAAGTTACTATTCGCCTGCGAACTCCAAGCAGCCATGTCTTCACGGTTAGCTTCGGTATCTTCTAATCCACCAAAAGCTGTAATCGGGCAGTTTAAAGGTGGTTCATCGTAGTAATCGTAGGTTTCAATGACCGCAAAATCCGCCCGCAATGTTGGTAATAATAGTGTCATTAATTCTTTGTTTGTAAGTATTTCTTCGGGAGTACCGTTCAAGCTGCGTAATTCCTCCAGAAACTCAGCATCTGGTAAGTCATGAATGGGCGGTTTGGTTTTAGGAAGTTGAGGTGCGCGGTAAGCACAAACAAATAGATGTTGAGGATACAGTTGATAATCTCGACGCAGACAACGAGTTAGTTCAAATGCGACTAAGCTACCCATACTATAACCGAAGAAAGCAAAAGGTTGGTTGAGATAAGGAAGTATAGCGATTTTGAGTTCTTTTATTAAAGGTTTAAGTCGTGTAAATGCAGGTTCGGTTAATCTTCTTTCCCTTCCGGGTAGTTGAATTAGATAAACTTCAACTATAGGGAATAATTCCTCTGACCAATTGCGAAAACTCAAGGTTCCACCTCCTGCATGGTGAAAGCAAAATAACCGTAGTTTTGCATTGGGATTAGGTTTGGGACAGATAATCA
>NZ_JADEWL010000283.1 GCF_015207665.1 Plectonema cf. radiosum LEGE 06105 | reverse complement strand
TAACTGTGTTGGAATAACTTCTGGATTTTGAGAATTGGATTCTTTAATTTTATAAGATTCACTCGTTGCTGATTTTAACTGTGTTGCAATAACTTCGGGTGTTTGAGAAGATTCTCTCGTTGTTGATGTTAACTGTGTTGGAATAACTTCTAGATTTTGAGAATTGGATTCTGTAATTTTATAAGATTCACTCGTCGTCGTTGATGCTAATCGTGTTGGAGTGACTTCGGGTGTTTGAAAAGTTTCATTCGTTGTTGATTTTAACTGTGTTGGAGTAACTTCTGGATTTTGAGAATTGGATTCTGTAATTTTATAAGATTCACTCGTTGTTGATGCTAATTGTGTTGGAGTAACTTCCGACGTTTGAGAAGATTCTCTCGTTGTTGATGCTGATTGTGTTGGAGTAACTTCTAGATTTTGAGAATTGGATTCTTGAATTTGAGAAGATTCACTCGTTGCTGATGCTAATTGTGGTGGAATAACTTCGGGTGTTTGAGAAGATTCTCTCGTTGTTGATGCTGATTGTGTTGGAGTTGGAGTAACTTCGGGTGTTTGAGAAGGTTCACTCGTTGTTGATTTTAACTGTGTTGGAGTAACTTCCGAATTTTGAGATTTATTCGGTGATTTTTTTGTTTTGGACTTAGGTTTAGATTTTGATGCAATTTTAGTCTTTTTACTAGCTTTGGTTGTTTGATTTTTTGTAAGAGTATCTCTAATATCTACTGGTGCTAAACTCGCATGATTATTTTGATTATTTATATTGTTATCTACAGAATCTGGTATTGTTTCAATATTTTCTTGTTGTGGATAAAATTCGGTATTTGTGTCTGAGGGTAAATCAAAATTTTGCAAACTATGGGAACTATTTGCAAGGCTAAAATTATGATTCTCATTTCCATAATCCCAATTGATTAAAGAATTTTGATGATTTTCATATTTACGGGGTAAACGAAATTTGGACGATTCTACTAATGGCGATCGCGATACTAAATTATGTCTAGATAAATTCGACTCTTTTCTCAAAGTCAATCTGCTAGGTTCACCTAAAGATGCTGCATTTCTCAAAGGCTTAATATTTTCCATAATTAAAATATTGGTATTAAGCTCAAACTTAATTAACTATTTAATTCACTTTTGAATTATCTTGCTAATTACTGTGACTCGAAAAATCCTGATTTCATCCGCGTGCTTGAATTGCCACCTCCTTTTTCTTTTCCTACCTGTAATCCTTCATAAGCCAAAGTTATTTCTTCAATTCCAACTGCGTTTCCATCTGCTTGTAATGCGGGTGCTTTCCAATTGATGGGAATTGCACCTATCAATGTCCAACTCATCATGGTTTCACCTGCTTGGTTAAAAACCAAAATATTTACGTTACGTCGAGATGTTTTTTTCTGCTCGTCAAATACTTCGTTTATCCAGTTCCAAAAGCCTGGATGATCGGTAACACCTCGTTTAAGTGTTACATCAGAAAATTCAAATTTTCCTAAAAATACCCTTTGCTGATCGTTAACTCCTCCTTCATGAATAATCTTTTTTTGAACATTTGCACCTAACCCCGAACATTCACTAAAAGATGCTGCGATCGCGCTATCTACCTCTACATAAAAACGGTTGCTAGTTACATAATTCAATTCATGAACTACATTGCCATTTGTACTACCAGCCATCACAACCACCTATCGCAACCATAATTATTTACTCTCTCTCTTTGACATCGGATGTCTTCGCGTAAAAGTTCATACACTCTTCTGGTCAATTTGCTCAATAACAGCGAGTCTTTGAGGTACGCTGATGCGGTTTCAGCAACTTTACTAGCATCAGATGTTGCAGAAATATTTGCGTATCCCGTTGTCCCACCAACATCCCCCAGAGGTGTGAAAAAAGCTTCTTTTTGTTCTAAGTCCATATAATAATATGATTAATATTCCTATATAATCTAGGCTAAAGGCAGTCTTCGATAATCAACCATTAGCCGAAGGTCTAGCATTTTCTAACTACGCATTTCTTATTTGGCATTGCTGAATCCGGGTATGAATCTAGATTCTGAGACGTAGCAATGCTACGTCTCTACAAGGTTTCGCTTATTCATTAAATCAAATATGACCTTGCGGTCACGCTCCGCTAACATACTTCTTTTCAGCAACGCCTCTTATTTACTTTATTTACGGGGATTATCTCCTAACTCCTCACTCCTAACTTCTTACATCACCGCTATTGTAAAAAATACTAGAGAGTTTTGTCCTAATTGCAACGTATCTCCACTGATTAAACGATATGAAACACCTGAATTCAAAAGGTTTCCGTTCAAATAAATCCCATTTGTACTAGTATCAATAATCATATAAGTATTTTGCGCCCAATCCCAAAAGACGCGAGCGTGTCGTCGAGAAACTATTCCTTCTTCAGGAATCCCAGTTAGATCAATTTCTGGTGGATTTGGCATACTTTGAGTACGACGACCAATAGAACCACTTTCCTGACATAATGTAAACTCACGACCTGTAGCATGAATTAGCTTCAAAACTGGCAAATTTGATACTGGTATTGGAGTTTGCTGTGGTGGTGTTGGTGGTGTGTAACGCTGCTGATATTGAGTTGAATAATCCGGAGCGGGTTGATGGGTTCGCTGTTCCTGTGGCTGTCT
>NZ_JADEWL010000004.1 GCF_015207665.1 Plectonema cf. radiosum LEGE 06105 | reverse complement strand
ATGTGTCACCAGCAAATACATTACGGGAAGCCTGCGTGATTTGCTTGAGCCGTGATACTTGGAAAACTTGTAAGTCCGGTTCTTAGGGGGGAAAGGGATAGCAATATCCCCGACCTACCCGACTAATTCTCAGACCACAAGATGATGGCAATTTGATACTTGAAAAAATCAACGAATTTCTAGCAGCAAGAGGAATGAAGATAAGTGAGAAAAAGACAAAAGTAACCGCAGCGACAGATGGTTTTGATTTCCTTGGCTGGCACTTCAAAGTGCAAAGCAACGGAAAATTTAAAAGTACTCCATCAACGGATAACTTTAAAAAATTTCGTAAGAAAGTAAAAGCCATAATCAACTGCTCTAACTATGGTTCTAAGGCAAAAGCCACAAAGCTAGCGCCAATAGTTAGAGGTTGGAGGAACTACCATAGGTACTGTAAAATGGATGGGGCAAGATTTTCACTCTGGCACATACAAAGCAGAACCTACAAGGTATTCAATAAAGAATCAAGGAATAGCCGCCATTCTAGTAAATCTCTCCTAGATAAAGCGTTCCCATCGGTTCCTTATTCCGAAAACGGATTCGATAATGTTATCGCAAATAAAACGCCTTACGACGGAAACTTAACTTACTGGAGCGAACGCAATAGTAAGTTATACGACGACGAAACCTCTAAAGCTTTAAAAAAGCAAAACCATACGTGTGGTCAGTGTGGAATGAAATTTACAAGCGAAGAACGAGTAAATCTACATCACATCGACGGGAACCATGATAACTGGAAACCTAAAAATCTCCTAGCAATCCACGAATCCTGCCACGACTACTTACACATGAGCAAAAGGGCAACTCCCTAAGAATATCGGGAGCCGGATGCACCTAAAGGCGCACGTCCGGTTCTAACAGAGAGGTGCGGAGGATAATACCTCCCATCGACTCTAACAAATCTTGCGTAGTATTGACTAGCACTTGAGCCGTTAATTGGTACAGACTACCGGGTGTTTCCCTAGCTCGGATTATCTCTAAAACTGTTTGTTCAGTTGCTTGGCGGCAATAATGCGGGAGGAAAATCCACACCGCATTTTGCCTTAAGAAAGGACATCTTATTAACGGTGTGCGAAGGGACTTAAACTTTACTCTAAGGATTATCTCCATGCAAAGAGTACCAGTATTATCAATTAACAATAAACCTTTAATGCCCAGTAAACCTAGCCGTGCTAGACGCTGGATTAAAGAAGGTAAAGCGATAGGTAAATGGTCAAAATTAAACGTTTATTATGTTCAGTTATTAGTAGAAGCTGAAAACATAACTCAAGATATTGCAGTAGGTATAGACCCCGGTAAAATGTTTACGGGAATTGCGGTACTCTCTCAAAAATATACTTTACTCACTGCTCACGTAGAATTACCTTTTAAAAACGTAACTAAAAGAATGTTACAACGGGCAATGATGCGGAGAAGTAGACGCGGTAGAAGAATTAACCGTAAAGTACCCTACTCAAAACGTTCTCACAGACAAGCTAGATTTAATAATCGTAGACAGTTGGGAATGCCTCCAAGTATCAAAACTAATAAAAATTTAGAGCTTAGATTACTTTATTTAATTGTCAAACTTTACCCTGTAACTAATGTAATTTACGAAGTTGTCAAAGCAAAAGGTAATAAAGGCTTTAGTCCAGTAATGGTTGGGCAAAAACTAATGTGTGAAAAACTTAAAAATGCTTCTAAACTGTTTAACTTTAAAACGTTAGAAGGGTATCAAACATCTGTTACACGCAAACACTTAGGTTTAGAAAAAAAAAAAGGTAATAAATCACTTAAAATTCCTCAAACCCATGCTGTAGATGGTATTGCACTTGCGGCTAGTCACTGGTTAAGTTACGGAATAATTGATAAAAATACGATGGCATGGAAAGGAAAATTAAATTTAACAGATTCGTTATTCTTAATAATTTCTCGACCACCTATTAGCCGTAGACAATTGCATTTAATGGTACCTGCTAAGGGAGGGAAACGGCGTAAATACGGGGGAACTGTTACTAGACATGGGTTTAGGAAAGGAGATTATGTTAAAGCTATTCAGGGAGATAAAACGTTTTTTGGTTGGATAAGTGGAGATACTGAAAGACTTGTGTCAGTGAGTGATTCTCACTGGAATAGGTTGGGACAGTGCAGCCCTAAGAAAGTGCAATTGTTAAAACGTTCCACAGGTTTGATTATTACGTCTGAGAAATATAAAGTCCAAGGTGGTTAAAACCACGCGAGGCGTTTTTCCTCTCAGCTTTAAAAAGACTGAGGCATCCTTACTACCGAGAATTTTTTATGAAAATTAATGGTTATTCTTAAAAATTTAGCTGCTAAAGCAGCCCAATTCCTTTCTTATTTTTCTTCAAGCTAAATTTTGGTAAGATTACCATAATCGGAATTACAAATCAAAGTCTTCAAAAAGAAGCAATCCAAAATCCAAAATCCCAAATCCCAAATCGAATGACTGAATCAGGAAGCTATAAGGATACAGTAAATTTACCTAAAACAAAGTTTGATATGCGGGCAAATGCTACCAAACGTGAGCCGGAAATTCAACAGTTTTGGCATGATAATCAAGTTTACGAACGCCTTTCTCAAGAGAATCCCGGCGAATTATTTATCTTACATGACGGACCACCTTACGCAAATGGTTCGCTACATATTGGTCACGCTTTAAATAAAATTCTTAAAGATATTATTAACCGCTATAAAATATTACAAGGTCGTAAAATTCATTATGTCCCTGGTTGGGATTGTCACGGTTTGCCGATTGAATTGAAAGTTTTACAAAATATGAAGTCGGCAGAAAGGCAGAGTTTAACGCCTTTACAACTGCGACAAAAGGCAAAAGATTTTGCCATGGAAGCCGTCAACGAGCAGCGAGAAAGCTTTAAAAGATACGGCGTTTGGGGCGATTGGGAGCATCCTTATTTAACTTCTGATCCTCAATACGAAGCCGCACAAATTGCTGTTTTCGGCGATATGTTTTTGAAGGGTTATATCTATCGCGGCTTGAAACCCGTACATTGGAGTCCTAGTTCTCAAACTGCCTTAGCGGAAGCTGAATTGGAATATCCCGAAGGACATATTTCACCGAGTATCTACGCTGCTTTCCCGATGACTAATTTAGCGGATGGGGTGAAAGCTCAATTATCAGAGTTTCTACCCGATTTAGGAGTAGCAATTTGGACGACTACACCTTGGACAATTCCCGGTAATTTAGCTGTAGCAGTGAATCCAGAGCTTAATTATGCAGTGGTGGAAGTTGAGAATTTGCCAGCAGTTGAGTTTAAATATCTAATTGTCGCTGCGGATTTAGCAGAGCGTCTTTCAGAAACCTTCGGCACTAAATTAACTGTTAAAGCGACTTTCAAAGGTAAGGATTTAGAACATTCAACTTACCGTCACCCATTATTCGATCGCGAAAGTCCGGTAATTATTGGCGGAGATTATATCACCACTGAATCCGGTACCGGCTTGGTTCATACTGCCCCCGGTCATGGTCAAGAAGATTACATTGTCGGTCAGCGTTATAATTTACCAATTTTAGCTCCAGTGGATGGAAACGGTCAGTTTACTGAGGAAGCAGGTAAATTTGTCGGTTTAAAAGTTGTCAGTGTAAATAACCAAATTAGTGAAGGCAATCAAGCAATAATTGATGCTTTAACAGCAGCCAAATCACTGATTAAACACGAACCCTACGCTCATAAATACCCCTACGATTGGCGGACTAAAAAACCGACGATTTTCCGCGCTACCGAGCAGTGGTTTGCTTCAGTGGAGAAGTTCCGCGAAACAGCCCTTAAAGAGATTAAATCAGTACAGTGGATTCCTGCTCAAGGACAAAATCGGATTACTCCAATGGTTGCAGATCGAAGCGATTGGTGTATTTCTCGTCAGCGCAGTTGGGGTGTACCGATTCCGGTATTCTACGACGAGGAAACCAACGAAGTAGTGTTGAACGAAGATATTATCAAACACGTTCAAGCCATCATCGCCGAAAAAGGAACTGATGCTTGGTGGGAATTATCTGTAGAAGATTTAATGCCAGAAAGATACCGTAATGACGTCAGAAAGTACCGTAAAGGTACGGATACAATGGACGTATGGTTTGATTCCGGTTCCTCCTGGGCATCGGTCGTTGAACAGCGTCCCGAATTACGCTATCCTGCTGATATGTATTTAGAAGGTTCCGACCAACACAGGGGTTGGTTCCAATCGAGTTTACTTACCAGCGTTGCAGTTAACGGTATCGCACCTTATAAAATTGTCTTGACTCATGGTTATACTTTAGACGAAAAAGGTTATAAGCAAAGTAAATCTTTGGGTAATGTAATTGACCCTAAAATTGTGATTGAAGGGGGGAAAAATCAGAAGCAGGAACCCGCTTATGGTGCTGATGTGTTGCGGTTGTGGGTGTCTTCGGTAGACTACACTAACGACGTAGGTATTGGTAAGAATACTTTGAAGCAAATCATGGATATCCGTAACAAGATTCGCAATACAGCGCGTTTCTTGTTGGGTAATTTGCATGATTTTAATCCGCAAATAGATGCAGTAGCTTTTGAAGATTTAGCCGAAATTGACAAATATATGCTGCATCGGATGACAGAAGTATTTACCGAAGTTACCCAAGCTTACGAGACATTTCAATTTTCGCGCTTCTTCCAAACAGTACAGAATTTCTGTATTGTAGATTTATCCAACTTCTATTTAGACGTAGGTAAAGATAGATTATATATTAGTAGTGAAAATGGATCTCGCCGTCGTAGTTGTCAAACGGTAATGCAAATTGCCCTGGAGAATTTAACAAAAGCCATTGCTCCGGTATTGTCTCACATGGCTGAAGACATTTGGCAATTTCTACCTTACGAAACTGCTTATAAATCGGTATTTGAAGCAGGTTGGGTACAGTTAGAAGAAAAATGGAAAAATCCCGAATTAGTCAAATTTTGGGATAAAATCCGTCAAATCCGTAATGATGTAAATAAGGTATTAGAAGAAGCCAGAATCGATAAAATGATTGGTTCTTCCTTAGAAGCCAAAGTTTTACTTTACGTTAAAGATGAACAATTGCGTCATGCAGTAAAATCACTGAACGAAAACAGTAATAACGGTGTAGACGAACTCCGGTATTTATTCCTTACCTCCCAAGCAGAAATCTTAGATGCTACTGGAATAGAAGACTGTAAACACAAATTGCAGACAGATAACTGGGAAATTGGTGTAACTTCTTCAGATGGAGAAAAGTGCGATCGTTGTTGGAATTATTCCACTCATGTAGGAGAATCAAAAGAACATCCGCTGCTGTGTGAACGATGTGTTAGTGCCTTAGGGGGAGAATTTTAAAAGTTAGGAATTATACAGTTATTTAACGGTGATACATATTATTTGTGTAGAAATCAATCTTACCCATCTGAGTAAGTTAAATTTACATATGAGTCTCATTCTACCCAATGCTTTCCCCGTTCCACAGCAATCAGCCAAGTAGTATAATTTTCTTGAATTTTATGAGAATCAATATTCGGCTCGAATACTTTTTCTATTTGCCTTTTTCGGATTAATTCGCAATAATCATTCCATAAGCCAATGGTTAAACCGGCAGCAAATGCGATACCTTGAACTGTAGTATCCCGTATGGTTGGCTGTTCGATGGGAATACCTAACAAATCTGCTTGAAACTGCATCAAAAAGTTATTGTTAGAAGCACCACCATCTACAGCTAACTTGCCGATCGCAATATTACTATAGGCATTGATTGCTTCTACTACTTCTTTGACTTGATAAGCAATTGCTTCTAAAACTGCACGTACCATATGTTCTCGCTTGACTCCTCCGGTAATCCCTAAAAAAGCACCTCTGGCGCTCATATCCCAGTGAGGTGCGCCCAATCCGCTGAATGCAGGCACAAAATATACTCCCCCATTGTCTTCGACTTGAGTTGCGATCGCCTCAGTTTGAGCGGCTGTTTCAATTAAATTCAGCCCATCACGCAACCATTGGATACAAGCCCCACTAGTAAACATACTACCTTCAAGAGCATAGTTGATATCTAAATTACCATTTTTATTTAGCTGAGTCCAAGCTACCGTACTCAAAAGCTGATGTTGGGATCGCACTATTTTAGAGCCGGTGTGAGCCACCAAAAAGCTACCAGTACCGTAAGTACATTTCATTAAACCGGGACGATTGCAACCATGACCGAATAAAGATGCTTGTTGGTCACCTAAAATAGCTGTAATGGGAATGGAAACTCCGAATAAAGCTTTATCAGTAACTCCAAAATGACTCAAGCTCGGTTGAATTTGCGGTAAGATGCTGAGGGGGATTTTAAATAAATCTAATAAGGTTTCATCCCAATCACAAGTTTCCAAATTCATCAACATTGTTCGACTAGCGTTACTGTGGTCTGTTCGATGCATTCCACCTGTAAGATTCCACAATATCCAAGTATCAATTGTGCCAGCCAAAACATTATCGAGGTTAACTCCAGCAACATTTTCTAATAACCAGGAAAGCTTTGTTGCCGAAAAGTAAGCATCAATAACTAATCCAGTTCTTTGATAAATCTCTTCTGCTAAACCTTGATTTTTTAATTGATTGCAAAGCTGATCTGTACGGCAGTCTTGCCATACAATGGCTTTATATAAAGGTTGTCCGGTGTTTTTATCCCACAGTAAACAAGTTTCTCGCTGTACGGTTAAACCGATAGCAGCTATTTGATTCGGTTCAATTTGGGATAAGGCGATCGCAGTTTGCATTACCGAAAGCGTTGCTTGCCAAATTTCTAGAGCATCATGTTCCAACCATCCCGGTTGGGGATAATATTGTTTGAGTTCTTTGTATGCTTGTCCGACAATTTGACCATGGGCATCAAATATAAAAGCACGATTTCCTGTAGTTCCTAAATCCAAAGCCAGAATATAGCTTGGTTGTTGATTTCTACTGCCCCCAGTATTGATCATATTTTTTAACTACTGACAAATTTATATTATGATACCTTGACACTACCCTATCCTTAACAATTGCTATGAAGCAAGAAACCCTCAGTTTTCAAGCCGAGGGAGTTTCACCTACTACCGCAAGGAGGCTCACACTGAACCCTATAGGGTCAGTGTCGAGAGGCGTTTCGTTTTTGCCAAATAAGTCTTTGATACAACACGGCTATTTTAGTGTATTCTGTTCATAAGTGATTAGGTCGAAGTCATGGAACAAGTGCTGACGCTAGTTTGCAAACTCAAACCCTCTCAAAAACAAGTAGAAGAAATTGAACTGGTACTAAAGGCTTTTGCTGATGCGTGTAACTACGCCAACCAGAAAGTTAAGCCGACTATAACTAGTAAGATGACTATTCAAAATCTGGTTTATAACGAGATTCGTGCTTTGTTTGGATTAAGTGCAAATTTAGCTGTTCGTGCATGTGCCAGGGTTGGGGCTATACGGCGAAGCCGCGCCTGCGGCGAACGCAAAACTGCCAAACAAAAAAGTAAGCCAGTTAAGGAATTTAAGCCGACATCGGCTGATTATGACGCTCGAATCTTTGCTTTTAGAGAGAAAGATTGGACTGCTAGTTTAACCTTAATGAATGGCAGGGAACACGTGAAATTGGATGTTGGCAATTATCAACGCGGTAAGCTTAAAGGTCGCAAGCCAACAAGTGCCCAGTTATGCAAACACCGTGATGGTAGCTACTACATCCATATACAGCTTAAAGAAGAAGCACCTACGCCCATAAAATCGGACAAGGTAATTGGTGTTGATTTTGGGCGTAGAGATATTGCCGTAACTAGCAGTGGTGATAAGTGGGACGGTAAGCAAATTAATAATGCTAGAGATAAGTTTTCCAGAGTAAGAGCGTCTTTGCAGAAAAAAGCCTCGAAAGGCACAAGGTCTACTCGCCGTCGCGCGAGACAGATTTTGCAACGGCTCTCAGGTAAAGAAAGACGCTTTCAACAATGGTTGAACCACGCCATCAGCAAATCCATTATTCAGAATGCATTAAAAAACAATGCGTCGGTGGCAATCGAAGACTTGACTGGTATTCGAGAAAGAACAAATCAACAGCCGCGAAATAAAACTGAGCGTAGGCGCTCTAACTCTTGGTCGTTTTATCAATTGCGTTCTTTCTTGGAATATAAAGGTATCAAATACGGGGTTGATGTTGTTGCTGTACCTCCTGCTTATACCAGTCAAACTTGCCATCAATGTCTATATATTGGATTGCGTTCTGATAAACGTTTCAAATGTGGAAACTGTGGGTGGAGTGGTGACGCTGATTTAAACGGAGCAAAGAATATTGCTGCTATTGGGGCTGTTGTAAACCAGCCTGGAGGCTCGAACTGTTTATGTTGCAATCTCAGCACAGACAGTTCAGGGCTACTAAAAGCCCACACTGACCTGACGGTACAGTGTGGGTAGTTTACTACTGTTCTTTTAAACTAGTAACCAATAATCAACGAGTAGTTTACTTGATTGATCGGATTACTTGTTTAAGATAGAAGCCTTTAATTTTTCAACACTTTCGAGTGCTGCTTTTGTGTCATCAGAAGATACTCCAGATGTAGTCATTGCATCACCTAAATGCTTGGTAATCGCATCAAAATGTGGCTGCTGTAAACCCATCCCTGTGTGTGTTTTGTCCATACTACGACCATTGTAGTCTTTGGGGCCACCCAGAATTAGAGAAAAGAAAGCAATTTGATGATTACGTTGCTTTTCCATATCCGTGTTGGAGAAAAAGCCACTGAGGCTGCTGTCTGCCATAATACGTTTATGAAAATCATCGACGACTTTTTCAAGAGTAGGTTGTCCGCCGATTTTTTCGTATAATGTACTCATGTCCTGTTCCTTTGAAGCGAATATGTACAGTGTTGAAGTACTAAACTAAGCATCTACTTAGTGACATTAGAATTCCCGCTTCATGACTGAAGTTTTGCTTAACTAGACCACCACTTTGAGTTGCCATTGCAATTAGAAACTCCTTACCACTAAGTGTCAGGTTAGTATCTTTAACTAGCTTTTTAGCTGCTTAGAGTTATTTTTAGAAGTTTTCGATACCTGTATGGATGTTTTGAGCTTTTACAGGATCGTATTACCAGATAATTGCCCAGAACTTTTATTTGCTAAATTCGTGGGGTTTTATCCTTACTTAATTACCCTACCGCATTCACAAAGTATTGACGACAGTAACGCATAATTTTCACGCTACCAGCATACTGATGTAGCGCCTAGAAAGATTCTACGAATAAGTAATATTATTTATCGTAATAAAACGGTTTATTTTATTGTCTAAAACAAAAAAGGGATGCCCCTCGCAACCCTTTTTTGAAAACTAAATATAAATTTGAAAGGATTAAAATAATCGAAAAATAAACGGATAACGGAACGCTTCATCTGGATTGCTAAAACAGTGCAACAATGCCCAAATTGTCAATCCCCAATGTAGTAAAAACCCAAAGGCAACAACTGGGAAAAACAAGATTCCACCAATACCAAAGGTAAGAAAAGATAAAATTGCGATTAAAATTCCGATTGGTACTCCAATTATAGTTGCCCAAAACCAAACATTGAAGTGAAAATTAATTGACTCTTTAGCGTTACTTTTAACAATGGGGTCATCGGCAGTAAAATAAATAGCAATTGGAACACCAATTGAAAATAATGTTGTACTAAAAAAAATCGCCCCATGACATAAACTCGATAGCAATTTACGCTTATCGGAATTATATGTAAATTCTTGCATTTTGCCAGTTCCTCAACTTGTTTTTTTATGAGATTAACTACATTTTAACGAGTATTTTGTCAGACTCCCATTGAGGTTTCCCGTAATTACCCCTTCGGTTACGTAAACTACGACAAAAATCATAGAAGTCGGGTTTTTACGGATAGAAACCCGTAAAAACCCGACTTCTTACCCCACGAAAAAATTAAGCTTTTACACACAGGTTATTTTAACCAATATTTAACCAATAATTAACCAATAATTAAATAATGCTTAAAAATTAGTTAATTAAAATTGATCGGGTTTACCGAACCACGATTTTAAACTACATGGGATTTGAGTAAGGGCTTGAACCCATCGCAATTGATTTAAGAATGTTGCATACTGATATTGGCTTGGTTAATCAACGGCATATATTATATTATTTATCAAAAAAGTCAACACCGATTATAAATTAAACATTAGGTAACTTAGGTAATTATTTTGAACGCACCTCTGAATACAGAAACAAACTTGAATAATTTAGTTGAAGTTGCCAATAAATTTCAAACACAAGGCAATGTTATCAAAGTTGAAGAATTTGGGCATGGTAACATTAACGGTACTTTTCTTGTTACCTTAGATTCTTTAGAAGAAAAGCATTTTATCTTACAACGCATTAATCAAAATGTGTTTCGTCAACCCGAATTGGTAATGCAGAATATAAGTACTTTTACCAATCATGTACGTCAACGTTTACAAGATTCTCCCCTGAGTTCAAAACGTCGTTGGGAAGTCCCAAAAGTATTATTAACTCAAAATAGCCAAGACCATTTTATTGATGCTGAAAACTCATTTTGGCGGGCAATTGGTTTTATTGAGAATGCGGAAACATTTGATATTATCAAAGATAATAAACACGCAAATGAAATCGGTTACGCTCTGGGAATGTTTCATAATTTAATCGGCGATTTACCAGTAGAAAAATTAGCTGATACTCTACCGGGTTTTCATATTACACCCAATTATTTAAAACAATACGAAAATGTAGAGAACTTATATAAATATAATAAGTCGAATAAATTCTTGGAAGTTGAATACTGTTGGCAATTTATTGATTGTCGTAAGACTTTAGCTGACGTTTTGGAAAATGCGCGATCGCAAGGACATCTCCACTTACGTCCCATCCACGGCGACCCCAAGGTAAACAATGTCATGATTGATACTATTACTGGACAAGCTATCAGTATTATTGACTTGGATACCGTTAAACCTGGATTAGTACATTACGATATTGGTGATTGTTTGCGCTGCGGTTGCAATTCTTTGGGAGAAGAAACAGAACATTGGGAAGTAGTAAGTTTCGATACTGATATTTGTAAGTCACTTTTGAGCGGTTATCTTTCAGTAGCGAAAGATTTTCTCACAAAGAGTGATTATGCATATATATACGATGGGATTCGTTTAATTGCATTTGAATTAGGGCTGCGGTTTTTTACAGATTACTTAGCAGGTAACGTTTATTTTAAAGTAAAATACCCAGAACACAATCTTGCTAGGGCTTTAGTACAGTTCAAGTTAACTGAAAGTATTGAAATGCAAGAAAATGTAATTATGGAAATTATTTCAAGTTTTGATAATTAGTTTTCAGAAATAGCTGTATAAATAATCTAGAGACGGGGTATCTTGCTACGTCTGATTTCAATTGACCATTATTTAGCGAATTCTATGAGAAATCATGCATTTTCCTTACAACCATTTGAGCCAACAAAAACTGATTTACAGATTACTGGTGAAATTATTCGGCTAAATCATACATTAACTGTTAATTACGCACTCAAAGGCGATTTAGAGCAAATAGAAATTCCTCCCGTCGTAGATATTCCAACTCGTAAAGATGGACTTTGGGAAACAACTTGTTTCGAGTTTTTTCTGGGAAAATATAATTCTACTCACTATTGGGAATTTAATTTTTCTCCCAGTGGAGATTGGAATGTTTATCGCTTTGAAAGATATCGAGAAGTAATGGAATTAGAACATAGAGTTGATTCACTTCCCTTTAATGTTCTGCGCGATTCTAATGCTTTATTTATTAGTTTAGAATTCAATATGCATTGTTTGACTTCTATAGACAGAAATTTTGACGTTTCTATTACCGCTGTTATTAAAGAGAAAAACAGAGATATGAGTTATTGGGCATTAACCCATTGTGGAAAAGAAGCAGATTTTCATCTGCGAGATAGTTTTTTGTTTTATGTATAATCTATTTCTATAAATAGTGATACATCACCGCAAGAGTTCCTGATTGAAATTCCCTATTTTTGACTATTGTTATCCTGTTAGAAGATTCCCGATAAAAAAACGCTACAGGTACTCTGTTTAGGAGAAAAAACTATTCTCTTAACTTATATCTTGATGTCTAGAAACCCGGTTTCATTTGGCTTGGCAACTTCTATATTTTTATCAATTACCAAACATTCTATCAATATCATCTCCCATTGAAGCACCATGACGAGAATTTACACGTAAGGATGTTTGGTTAGGAGACAAATTGTAAGTTAAAGGTTGAGTTTTAAATAACTTTTCTTGTCCTGACTCGACTAAACTTTCAGTTTCCAACTCTGTCATTATCGCTTTTATTGCTGCAATTCGTTCTTCGATAGTGGGATAATTTTGCTCAAATTCAATTCCCGGAATGCGATTAAGTACTAACATTGCACGTAAACATCCTTCCCGCTCAAAACCTGCTTTTACAGAAGCCAGATAAGCAAATTTATCGGCAACAAATTCATCTTCTCTACTTTGTTTTTGGATATTTTTTTCTAATTCTGCCGTCTTTTTCTCTACAATTGTATTAATTCGTTGTTGCGCTTGTCTAAATCTTCTGTTGCTTCGATTATTTAAAACACCACCAACAACAGTACCAATCGCACCTCCAACCACACGTCTGACAACAAAATCACCTACTGCTGAAACTGGAGACATTTTTCGCTCTCCACCTAAAACTTGTTTTTCCGCATCTTCTCGAATCTGAGCAATTAATTCTATTTTTTCGACATTCCTAACAACTTGATGACCTTGCTGATGATGAGCCATTTCGTGACTAATTATACAAGCCAAGGCTGAAGCGTCGCCGCCTAATTTTTCTAATACACCATGAGAAATAGGTATCAAATTGACATTTTGGCTGAATGCTTGACTATCATATTTGGCGACTTTCACAATTTGCCAAGGATGAGTATCGTATTCATTTGCACGCGCTATTCGATCGACAATGCGGTAAAGTGCGTAAAAGTCTGGAGGTAATTGTATTTTAGCGTTTTGGTAAATAGAATTATTTTCAGAAGCTGCTTCTGTTTTGGTTGTAGTGGATAACAGCAAACACAAACAAGTTATAATTGCTGGCTTTAATATACTCATTTATACTGTGTAAATTTTAAATACAAGTTATTCTTATAACTTAATTTTACTTAATGTTCAGCAGTGTTTATATACGTAAAAATACGTAAAATTTCTTATTTTATAAATTAAAATTACAATAACTCTATTGTAGTTATACAAAATTATGTAATATAAAAATTCGGAGTAAAGTTAACAGGTGTGAGTATGCCTAAATTTCCCCCAAAAGACTACATTCAAACTGTTGCCTTTCCTGCCGACATTACATTACAACCCATTGGTGTGGTGCATTCTCCTTACAAAGAAAGACACGGAACCCCGCGACAATCGCAACTTCAATCCGCACCATCAACCTACCAACCCGCGATCGCAAAAATTGAACTGTTCAACACCATACCCGAAGAAGCACTCAAAGACATGGAAGGTTTCGAGCGGATTTGGGTAATTTCATGGTTGCATCTAAATAAACACTGGAATCCCACCGTAATTATTCCACGCGGTCCGCGCATTCGTCGAGGGACTCTGGCAACTCGCGCTCCCCATCGTCCGAATCCCATCGGAATTAGCGCACCAAAACTAATTAAAATAGAAGGATTGATTTTATATGTAGAAGGAATTGACTTACTAGACCAAACTCCTGTATTAGATATAAAACCCTATGTCACTTATTGCGATGCTTTTCCCGATGCAAAATGCGGTTATGTAAACGACATTGAAAACGCTTCCGAACATGAAATTGATATATTTGGTAAAACCAATCTCAGATAATTAAAACTCTGCGAGCCTTTGCGCTTACCTTTGCTTTCCTCTGCGTTTAAATGAATTGATTATTCGCTTCCCAGTTTATGATGATGAAAAAAAAACCGCAGAGACGCAGAGAACGCAGAGGAAAGAGATTAAAGAGAGATTCGTCATTATACACTGAGAAAAGAGTATGCCACAATTATACAAGACCCTTTTTTCAATCCAAAATCTAAAATTTCAAATCCAAAATGGTTATACTTGTTTCTCATTCCCAGCAAAGCGATAATTAACTCCATCGATTTTGAATCACAGGTGGAATTAATGGAGTACAATTCTCAACAACTAGCTCAACTGTACAAAGATACTCTGCTCAAGGATGTTCTACCATTTTGGGAAAACCATTCGGTAGATTGGGAAAAAGGTGGTTATTTCACTTGTTTAGATAGAACTGGTAAAGTCTACGATACCGACAAGTTTATTTGGCTGCAAAATCGTCAGGTGTGGCTGTTTTCTATGCTGTATAATCACTTGGAGAAACGGGAAGATTGGTTGAGAATCGCTGCAAACGGTGCCAATTTCCTCGCTGCAAACGGGAGAGATGATGACGGTAATTGGTATTTTTCTTTAACCCGCGAAGGTCAACCATTAATCCAACCTTACAATATATTTTCCGATTGTTTCGCGGCGATGGCTTTTAGTCAATATGCTCTTGCTTCTGGGGAAGAATCGGCGAAAGATATCGCATTACAAGCTTATAATAACGTTCTACGTCGTCAGTCCAATCCCAAAGGTAAATATAATAAAACTTATCCCGGTACTCGTCCGATGAAATCTTTAGCAGTACCGATGATTTTAGCTAATTTGTCTTTAGAAATGGCTTGGTTGTTAGAAAACGATACTTTAGAACAAGTTTTAGATCAAACTGTTACAGAAGTTATGGGTGATTTCCTCGACAAGGAACGAGGATTAATGTTTGAAAATGTGGCTCCCGATGCGAACCACATTGATTGTTTTGAAGGCAGGTTAATTAATCCCGGTCACGGTATAGAAGCCATGTGGTTTATGATGGATATCGCTCAGCGTCGTGGGGATAAGCAATTAATTAATCAAGCGGTTGATGTCACCTTGAATATTCTTGATTTTGCTTGGGATAAAAAATACGGTGGTTTGTATTACTTTATGGATGCTTCTGGACATCCACCACAGCAACTTGAATGGGATCAAAAGTTGTGGTGGGTGCATTTAGAATCTTTGGTTGCCTTAGCGATGGGTTATCGTTTAACGGGAAGGAAGGAATGCTGGCAGTGGTATCAAAAAATGCACAATTATACTTGGACACATTTCGCGGATACCCAGTATGGGGAGTGGTTTGGTTATTTAAATCGTCGTGGTGAAGTGTTATTGAATTTAAAAGGTGGCAAATGGAAGGGTTGTTTTCATGTTCCTAGAGCAATGTATATGTGTTGGTTACAGTTGGGTTAAATGCTGGTTTTGTGGGGGAAGATTATGGATTAAATAACCGCAGAGACAAGACAGTGCGTTGCGGGGGTTCCCCCCGTTGTAGCAACTGTCGCGCTGAGGACGCTGAGATCAGAGGTTATGAGAGATATGGGTACGAATATAACATCACAATAAGCCTCATCTCCAAATTACTCAAAATATAAAAACTTTGCGTACCTTTGCGTATACCTCCGCGTACCTTTGCGTTTAAAACATATTTGCTAAGTCCTAATTACTTAAGAATTTTTTATAACTTGACTTATATAAATATATCTATTTTAATCACCACCAACTATAATGATGATTTGCAAAATAATAAGTTAAAAGTAATTGATTTATGGCAATCAAACTCCCCGATTACAGACAAGCTGATGATAGCAACAACTTTGAATATTATTTAGAGTATGGAAAGGTTAAGGGTTCTGCTCCAAAACCTGCGATTCTTTTGATTGGTGGTGCAGAAGGAGGAACTGTAGGAGAAGATGCAGCGACTAAATGGTTTCTAAAACAAGCTAATTACGGAGATTATTTAGTATTGCGCTGCGGTGGTGTGGGCAGACAAGCACAGTGGATTACAGATAATTATAGTGATTTAATTAATTCGGCTGCGGAACTTTCTATTGATAGTCGCGAAGCAGCTAATAATCCAGAGGTGGTGCAATACATCAAAAATGCAGATGCTTTATATTTTGCTGGTGGAGATCAAAATAAATACGAAGATTGCTGGGAAGGAACTGCTACAGAAGATGCAATTAATTATTTAATTAATCATAAAAAAGTTCCCGTAGGTGGAACTAGTGCCGGCATGGCAATTTTAGGAGAGTATTATTATGCTCCTTCTAAACAAGGGTTGTTGAGTTCAGAAATTTTAAATGACCCTTTTCATGATAATACTCAGGATATTTATCACAGTAATTTTCTCCAGGTTCCTCATCTGAAATATACGATTACTGACACTCACTTAGACAGATGTAATGACAATCATCCTGAGACAAGATACGGGAGAATTTTCGGATTAATGGCTCGAATTATGGTAGCTGAAAATCATCCCATTTATGCTATTGGTTTGGAAGAAGGTGCTTTTGTCGCAATTGATGAAGACGGAATTGCTCAAGTTTTTGGTAATGGTTCGGATCGGGGACATGATGCTTATTTTCTACAAAGTAATGGTACAGCACCAGAACAAATCAAACCCGGATTGCCGTTAATTTGGGATAATAATGGACGAGCTGTTAAAGCCTATAAAATTCAAGGAACACCCGAAGGAAGTGGTTCATTTGACCTTAATAACTGGTTAGCGGCTTCTGGAGGAACTTGGGAATATTGGTTTACTACGGGTGGTGATTCTGGTTTTCGACAAGAACGAATTCGCAATTAAAAACTTTGCGTTTAAAACCGAAAATCAAGCCTCCGAATACCTCCTAAATACTCAAAACCGCAAAACTTCGCGATTGCAATTTTCCGGTATAGGTTCGATTTCCCAAATTATCCCTTCCCCTGACTCTAACATCAACTCTACAAAAAGTTGTTCTACAGCAGTTACTGCTACATCTTCATGATTAGGGAAGGATTCTAAATCCTCAGTAAGCAATCTCAATTTAAATCCTTCGGGAATAAAATTACCTGTCACAGCGTTACGCAATTCAAAACGCCAAATTATTGCTTCCGCTTCATTTTGAGGAACAATTGAAAGAATATATTGTTGTTCCGCAATAGTTAATTCACGAGCCAGGATTGTCCCCGATTGCTCTACACTACGAGTACCTGACGTAGCAGTTTGTAAATCAAAGCTTGCCCAACCAAATTGTTGTGCTGTTTGAGAAACTCCATTTTGCAACCATTCTATAACAGACCATTGTTCCGGTAATCCTAATCTTCTTTCATATAAACTTCTTCGCCAACCCCCATGTTCGATTAAAGCTCCCCACATAGAAAATGGGATTTCCAAACGAGGTGTTATTACTTGGGGATTTCCCAAACGAGAAATTAAATTTTTCGCTTGGGCTGGAGTTAAATTTGCTAAAGGTGGAATCTCCCTGCGGGTTGTTTCTTGGGGACAAAACTGTAGCGCTATAGTTAATAGACTTAAATCTGTAATAACGTCGGTGGAATCTAAAGAATAAGTCCGCCAAGTAGCATCATAATTAAGATGATTTTTGAGTTGAGCATGAGTACAATAACCCCAAACTCTGACAAAACCTTCATCCGGTTGGACTTGTACCCCCAAATAATAATCACCCACCCAACTGGGTATATCTATCCATTCTTGAGCAACCCTTAACTCACTTAAATCAATATCTTCAGTGGGAACCAATACAAATTTAGTCCCGTCTGTAATTGTAATTGAACATCCATTAACCAGCTCCCACAAGCTGGGTAATGCAGTGGTACTGGGCGCAAGCTTTGCCTGCTGAGTGAATTCTGACTCCAACCAGGGTAAGATAGCCAGAAGGCAAAGTTTATTCATATATGCTTGATAGCAATTTGCCGAATTAGAAAAATTTTGACTTTCAACCCAAGCTTGATTTTGAGCGTTTAATGGTATTTCTAAAATCAAGTCAGATGGGGAAGCGAAAGTAAATAACGAAACATGATTCATCCTAATACTCCTAATAAGGTCAAAGGTTATAGGTTGTAGATTGGTAATAAACAACTGTCAAGTGTAATAACTGTACAGCCATTCCTCCATGACGCTACTGGTAGTTTTTAATAGGTCGGATGTTAAGGAAATATGCAGTTTTTCTTGACTCCATTGGAATACGGAACGCAGTAATGTTTCTTTGGCTTTACTCAATCGTCGCGAAACCGTGTATTGTTTAATTTCTAATTGTTTCGCAATTTGTTGTTGTGTCAAACCTTGTCCATAATAAAGTTGTAAAATTTGCTGCAATTGTTTGTCTAATTGCGTAATTTCATTTACTAATACGGCATTCATCTCAGATACAGTAGAAGCCTTTACTTGTTCTTCTTCCGTTGCGATAATTTTATTTAATAAAGATTCTTCACCACTAGCAAGATTATCTATCCATTCAAAAGATTCTTCACCACCCGCAGGAGCATTGATAGAAGTGACGCTAGGATAAAGATATTTACGAATCGAAGCAGCACAATTCAATAACCAAGTTTCCAAGGTTTGAGAATCTACCGATGAATTGGTTTGTTTATTGTAAGCTTGAGTTATAGCTGACCAAATTTTCTCATCTGGACGGGTAAGTTGACGAGTGCTACTAGCCTGCGTTGGTACGTAAAAAGTTTTAAAACTGTTCCATGTAACTACATAGGCTGCAATTGTATCTTCAGCTAAACCAGACTGCTGCAAAGATTCAACCAAACGCTTGTGACTGGTTTTACGTAACAAACCCCAAACTGAACAAATATCAACCTCGTGACGCTGACGTAAAGTATCGCGGATAACACTCCCGAAAGTCGCACTAGCGTAGTTTTTCAGCCGAAAACCAGAATCAGGATTGTACCCCTGGAGAACTTTATCAAACTTTGCGATCGCGATTTGGAAGCAGTCGGAAAGATTATACTGAATACTCGCAAATGTATTAGCTGCTTTTGCTGAACTCCAGTAACAACACTCCTGTAAATAAGCTAAAAGATGTTCTTTGGCAATTTGCTGTGACTGGGAATGCCATACTTTGTACCAGTAAAGCGCCCAAAAATTATCTGAGGTTTCCTGGGGAATTTGCTTTGCACAATTAATCATACTCCGACGCAGTTTAGCATCAGTCGCCCATCCACGAAAGCGATCTGCATCAAATTGTAAAAAAGTGGAAAATATCTCCACAAGATTATTTCTGGGTTGCATAAAAAATACCAGCCAATAAGGGGAATAATAGGGAATTTAATCTAAAGAATAAAGCATTACAAGTTTAGCCAAAACTTGACTGCAAGTAATTGCTCGGATTTTAGAAGTTAATTATCGCAACCTCTAAGTTTACTAGTTAGGGATTCTCCGCAACATCTACAAATTGCTTTGGTAGACTCAAACGAGTGAATTTTCCTTCCTTTTGAGGAAATGCCGTGATTGTATTCACCAGTGGTTATAGTGCGATCGCGCTAATGGAAGATTTGGTTAAATAGATTTTCTTTAACCAAGTGGGTTTATCAATAATCAACTCACTGGTATAATCTGACTGCTTTAAATAAGAAAACATTCAAAAATCTTAAATGTCGCTATAATTTTTACTTTTATAGAGCTATTCACGTTAACTATCTGGAAAAGCGTTCTTCTGAGGACTTAAAATATGGGATATGTAATTTCGACGGCTAATATGAAGGGTGGTGTGGGAAAAACCACTCTTACCGTCAATTTAGCAACTTGTTTAGCGAAAAATCACGGTAAGCGGGTGTTGGTGCTGGATTTAGATACTCAAATCAGCGCGACTCTCAGTTTGATGTCACCGATAGAGTTTGCTAAACTGCGGAAAAAAAGGCGGACTTTAAGATTTTTAATTGATGATATTGTCAAATCATCAGATAGGGTAAAATTGACGATTCAAGAAATTATTCAACCTTCACTTCATAATCTTCCTGGACTTGATTTACTACCGGGAGATATCGACCTTTACGACGAATTTGTAGTATCGGAAATGCTGCATCAACAAGCAGTTAATCTAGGTGAAAATAACTTTGAAGCGATTTGGAATCGTTTTGAAAGGATGTTACTGGGTAAGATATTAGAACCAGTACGTGCCGATTATGATTTTATTGTACTAGATTGCGCTCCCGGTTACAATCTATTAACTCGCAGTGCTTTAGCTACGAGTAATTTTTATGTTCTTCCTGCAAAGCCAGAACCTTTATCTGTGGTGGGTATTCAGTTATTAGAAAGACGCATTGCTCAGTTAAAAGAAAGTCACGAAAATGAGGCAAAGATAGATATCAAAATGTTGGGAATTGTGTTTACAATGTCCAACAGTAATATGTTAACTGGGAGATATTACAAACAAGTAATTAACCGTGTTTATCAAGATTATGGCGCGGAAAAAATCTGTGAAACCCAAATACCTGTTGATGTAAATGTTGCTAAAGCAGTTGATAGTTTTATGCCTGTCGTGTTAAATAGTCCTCAATCAGGTGGTTCAAAAGCTTTTACTCAATTAACTCAGGAATTGTTGCAAAAACTTTAAGAATAGTTAGGAGTACTGTGATACAAGCTTAACTTGTTAGCAATGGTACTCCTCAACTGTAATATCTTTAGTCCATTTTTATGGACTTTTGCTATCAGACTGGGATTTGCAATCCCAGGCGGGTAAGAATTAAGTCAAACAATTCGTAATTATTGTGACGATAGCTTTTTATGTAGCAATACGGTTCAGTTAAAGTCAAAAACCTTGATATATGTAGGTTGGGTTTCGTTCCTCAACCCAACCGAAAGGCGGGTTTGTTGGGTTTCGCAGAGCCTCAACCCAACCTACAATTTTCCTTAACTGAACCGTATTGTTTTATGTAGGACTTAGCAAAAAGGCACATTTTTGATTGTAAGGGAGGCTTTTAGGCGGTGTGGATTTTCCCAAGGGCGTTATTGCCGTTGTCTGACACTTTGAGAAATGCCGGAATCTAATAATAAGCTTTGTAGTTTCACGCACCGACTGAGTATTGTGACAATTGCGTAAGTCCTATTATGGTGCAAGATATGAAGTAATTTACTTATTCCAAACCTCCGGAGCAATAATTTTAGCTGACTCATCACTAAGATAAAATTTTGTCACTGGCATCCCTGACTCTTCACATTGCAACGGTTCTATAATTTTCAAGTAAGGATTCCAAATTGCAATTATTCCCCGTTTTGCCTTTTTTCTAATAAGTTCGCATTCTATATGAACTGTTTGTAATAAAATTACCAAAGTACTATGTAATTTTGCTGTCACACTCAAGGAATATCGCTCGTTTAAATCAGTTAATTTTCGTTTTAATTCCATCTGTGTCGCTTCAATCCGAGCTAATTCTTTTTCTTGTGCTTCTCCTTCCAAATTCTTCTTGTTGATTTTGGCTCGAATTTCAGAAACAATTGTGTTGTAATAGGTTTTAATTCTTTCTTCATCTCTACCTAATTTACGCGATAAACTTTTACGCCAAGGTGTAATTTCTGTATCAATCAATTTCGAGGCATGGGAATTAGCTGTATTTAACAATGGTTCAAAGTTTATATGCGCTAGATTTGACGCATCTTTTAAACAAATTTGGTCGGATTTCCAAGACAGTGCATCACCAATTTCTACACCAGGAATACCCGTAAGAGCATTAATAAAAAACGACACCATTCCCAATCGCTTTTCATCTGCGCTTGCAGTATAAGACATATTAAATAATATGTAAGGAGTCAAGGCTCCAAAGGATTTGCCAACACGAATTAACCCATTTTGCGGACATAAAGTATCGTTGATTCTTTTCTCAAAACCCGTAGTTTTCAGATAACCATCATACTTAATAGCTAATGCAGATGCACAACCTTGAATATCAAGTAACCCAGAAAACTTATCAAATATTTCTGAATTATAGGTAACAAAATAGCTATCGTTGACATCTGCTCTGGTGCTAAAACTAACAGAATCAGATACATTTAGAGAGCGAGCAATATCTACCGGCAACAAGGCTTCTAAAGTATCATCATTCGTATATTCCGCGACTCCCGAATTTAAACTAATTACTTGGTTGATAGCATCAAGAAGTTGATTTTTCATGCTTCTAAATCATCTCCAAATAAGTTTTCGTCAAATTCCTGCACTTTTTGATAACTATGTTTGGCATCTAATAACTGTCCTCCAAAAGAATCAAAAGCATTGTCTAATTCCTCTTTGTGAGAATTTGCCAACCATAGGTCAATTACCATGTCTTCAAAATCAAATTCATCTCCCATATTCCCCAAGATGGTTTCAATTTCTCCTACCACTAACTCAAACATATTTATTTTGTCATGAAGCACTTTTAAAATATATTCTTCAATACTATTAGCGATACAAAAATTAAAAATAAACACATCTTGAGTTTGCCCTATGCGGTGAAGACGACCTATACGTTGTTCAATTTTCATCGGATTCCAAGGTAGGTCATAATTAACAATTGCATTGGCAAATTGCAAATTGCGTCCTTCTCCTCCTGTTTCTGTTGCTAGCATTACGGGTACTTCTTCTCGGAATACTTCAATAGCGCTATCTTTGGCTTTAAGCGACATATCACCCCTGAAGGAACTGTGTTTTATCCCAGCAATTGTTAAACTTTCAGATAAATAAGTTTGAGTAGCAAGGTTATTAACAAATACTAAAGTTTTTTGATGAGAATTCTTCAGCAATTCTACTAACATCCGAGTTTTTTCAAACTGTTTGATATTACTAGCACGCTTTTTTAAAAACAAAATTTGAGAATTATTAAAACGGGATTGCAATCCCTCCAGAGAACTAACTAAAGCCGCAGGGCTCGAACCAGCACGCATTAATAAGTTATTTCTGGTTAATTTATCAATAGTTTTTTCTTTTTGTGATGAGCGTAAATATTCGTTGATAGCTTGATATAATTCTTTCTCATCAGCAGTCGGTTGTACCGTAATCGTAGAAGCGAAGCGTTTGGGAAGTTTAACATCTACAACCGAACGGGTATTTCTAATCATTACTTCCCGCATTAATTCCCTTAATTTTTCCGGGTTTTTGGGAATTCTACCATCTTTTGAACCAACATATTCCCGTTTGAACTGAACTTCAGTTTTTAATAAGCCAGGCTTGAGTAAAGTCAGAAGATTAAACAGTTCTACCAAATGATTTTGCACGGGAGTCGCCGTCAACATTAAAATAAATCGCTTTTTAATCGCATCAACCAGCTTCCAATTGAGAGTGCGGCGATTTTTCAAGTGGTGAGCTTCGTCAACTACTACCATATCCCAACTTCGGGAAGTCACATAATCAAAATGAGTGGAATGCTTTGCTGTATTTATAGAAGCGACAATCCGATTATGACTCGTCCAAAACTCCGATGCTGGGAGTTCTCTGTCCTCAGTGGTAACTGTACTAATGTTAAACTTTTCTTGAAGTTCTTGTTGCCATTGAGAAACTAAGGTCGCAGGAGTGAGAATTAAAAGGGATTTGATTTGATTCCTAGAAAGATATTCTTTACAAATCATCCCAGCTTCAATGGTTTTTCCCAATCCAACTTCATCGGACAACATCGCTCTACCACCAAACTGTTTGATGACTTTCTTCGCTGTTTCAATTTGGTACCAGTGTTTGTCAATATTGTAAAGTTCCGGTAGACATACTAATTGGTCGTAGTCAGCCAATATCGATAAATTGAACAGAGATAATCTCGCTTCATAGCTTTCATATGAACTAAATTGGTGATTTGTGAGAGCATAGGCAGCTTGTGAATCTTCAAATTTAATCTCGATCATTTTAAATTTAAAATGGTACTGATATTGATTTTGCCAAAAAAAATTGGATTATGATTACTTTTGATACAACTCTTTAGCTTCAGAAAAATTCACTACCATTAAAAATCAATAAAAGTGCATCCATCTGGAGTTAGATATTATTTGATTAGAAGATGTTAGAACTTACACTGCATAAACCCGGTTTTGGCTTCATATTTATGTTACTTCTCCACCCGCTTTCAGATTTCATGGAAAGCAATGATCAAATCAATAACTCACCTGCTACTTATTACTATCAAGGATATTCTGACGGTAAATTATTAAAGCTTCCCCGTACTTTAGAAGCAGAAGCGATCGCCATTCGTTTAATGCAGCAACTTGGTACTAATCCAATATATTCCCGTGAAGGTAAAATGTACGGGATATTATTAGTAAAATTACCAAACGGCGAAAAAAGGATACTCAAAGCTTTTTCTGGATTATTGAATGGTTGTAGTCTAGTTGAAGGTTGGGTTCCGTCAATTCCCGGTAGAGAGCAAGTAGTATTAGAAGAAACTCGCACCTTAGCAGAATTGGAAGTTATTAAACAAGAAATTATTCAACTTAAACAACTGGCTCAAAGAAAAGAATATAAAACTATAGCGCTACAGTTTGAACAAGCTTTGCAAGACATGAGTAAACGTCATCAAGTTAATAAACAACAACGTCAGGAAAAACGTCAGTTACTCTATAAAACCCTGATGGGACAAGAATTAAATCAATTAAATATAGAATTAGAAAAACTTAACGAATCAAGTCGTCGGGATGGAATCGAGCGAAAAATACTCAAACAACAGCAAGATCAAGTTTTACAACCGCTTCAGATGGTAATTAATCGTGCAGATATACAGATTCGAGAATTGAAGCAGCAACGTAAGCAAATATCCCGCAAACTGCAAGCACAAATGCACGCAGCTTATTCAATCATGAATTTTTTAGGTAATTCATCAACTTTACAGCAATTGATGCCCCAAGGCTTACCAACTGGTACGGGTGATTGTTGTGCTGTGAAATTACTTCATTATGCTGCAACGAATAATTTGCAACCGTTGGCGATCGCGGAATTTTGGTGGGGAGAATCCAATCAAGATAAAATTCAAGGAGAATTCTATGGTGCTTGTATTGAACGCTGTCAACCGTTGATGGGGTTTTTGTTATCGGGATTACAATCTAATTCCCAAGTTAGGAGGAGAGAAGTTCCCATTATCTACGAAGATGAATGGTTAATTGCTGTAAATAAACCCGCAGGTTTACTATCAGTTCCCGGAAGGTATCATTACAATCAAGATAGCGTTTTGAGCCGCTTAATTAATTTATGTCCAAATGGTGAAAATATTACAGCAGTGCATCGATTGGATATGGATACCTCTGGAATTTTACTCTTAGCAAAAGATCAAGAAACCCATGGGTTATTAAGCAAGCAGTTTGAGCAAAGATTAGTTAAGAAAGTTTATGAAGCCGTACTTTCTGGTAATTTATTGAAAAACAAAGGTACGATTGAACTACCACTGTGGGGAAATCCCGAACATCGTCCTTATCAAGAAGTTAATTACAAATACGGGAAATCTTGTATAACTAAATTTCAAGTTTTAAACAAAGAAGAAAACCGGAGCATATCAATTTGCCAAAAACATCTCGTAGTGGGAGCATCTTGCTCCCTTGATGTAGATAACGAGCAAGATGCTCCCAACATTAATCAAGATAGCGAGCAAGATGCTCGCACTACAAATTTAAACATTTGGGATGCTCCTGAAGATAATTACACCCGCATTGAATTTATGCCTTTGACGGGAAGAACCCATCAATTAAGAGTTCATGCTGCCGATGCGAAGGGTTTGGGTATACCCATTTTAGGGGATAAATTTTACGGATGCGAATTTAGAAAAGCGACTCGGTTACATCTCCACGCAAGGGAATTGACATTTGAGCATCCCCATTTAAGGGAAATGATATACTTGAAAGCAGAAACTCCGTTTTAAAGGTGAAAGGTCAAAGGTTAGAGGTTAAAGGTGTGCATATTTTAACTGCCGAATCAACTAGTCTCTGCTCTAGTTGTTAATTGAGCATTCCTGATTGCTTTTAAAATTATTTTCCAAAAATAGTAATTTACATTACAATAGATGTTTTACCTTCACTATTGGTAAAAAGTAAAAGAGAAAGGAATTTGTCCAGAAATGTTTAATTTTTCTTTCTCCGATTTATACAATTTGTCTAAAAATACAGATATTCAGGAGTTAAGCCGTGAGCATTGAGACTCTTGTTCAACAAGCAAACCAAGCATCTACCCCTTTTAATAAAGCAAGTTTTGATCAAGTTGTGATGTCCACTTACGGACGTTTTCCTATAGCCTTAGAAAAAGGTGATGGATGCTTGTTGTGGGATACCGAAGGAAAGCAATATCTCGACTTTGTAGCAGGGATTGCTACTTGTACCTTGGGACACGCACATCCGGCATTGATAGAAGCCGTAACGCAGCAAATTCAAAAAATACACCACATTTCAAATTTATATTACATTCCCGAACAAGGAGAATTAGCGCGTTGGCTAGTTGATAATTCCTGTGCCGATCGAGTATTTTTCTGTAATTCTGGTGCGGAAGCAAATGAAGCCGCGATCAAATTGGCACGAAAATATGCTCATACCGTTTTAGATATCGATAAACCGATTATTCTAACGGCAAATGCGAGCTTCCACGGACGGACTTTAGCAACAATTACCGCTACCGGACAACCAAAATATCAAACAAACTTCTACCCCCTAGTACCGGGATTTGATTACGTACCCTACAACGATATTGATGCAGTAGAAGCAGCAATTGGGGAGTTAGACGAAGGTGATTATGGTGTCGCGGCTATTTTGTTAGAACCGTTACAGGGAGAAGGCGGAGTTCGTCCTGGAGATATAAAATATTTTCAGAAGCTGCGCTCGATTTGTGACGAAACAGGTATTTTATTAATTTTCGATGAAGTACAAGTGGGAATGGGACGCAGTGGTAAATTATGGGGTTATGAATACCTCGGAGTCGAACCAGACATTTTCACCAGTGCTAAAGGTTTAGGGGGCGGTATTCCCATTGGTGCGATGATGGCGAAGAAATTTTGCGATATATTTGAGCCAGGAGAACACGCTAGTACTTTCGGTGGTAATCCATTTGCTTGTGCTGTCGCCCTCGCCGTCTGTCATACTTTGGAGAAAGATAATATTATCCAAAATGTACATTATAGGGGCCAACAACTGCGTTCAGGTTTACAAGCAATTGCTGCAAAGTATGGCGATCGCATTGCCGAAGTACGCGGTTGGGGTTTAATTAATGGAATGGAACTGCAACCAGATATTGAATTGACGGCGATTGATTTAGTAAAAGCGGCAATGAACGAAGGTTTACTTTTAGTACCAGCAGGTACCAAAGTTGTCCGTTTTGTACCACCGTTAATTGTTACCGAAGCGCAAATAAATCGGGCTTTAGAGATTATCGAGCAAGTTATCGCAACAATCTAGTATTCCGCCACATTAATTTTGATCGGTTTATTGATTCCCGAAACCATGTAGAGATGCGAAGGGCATTATTTCGCGTCTCTACAACCTTAAAATTGCTGGGTGAGGATAAGTATGGGGGAGCGGAGGAAGCAGAGACAGCGCAGCACAGGCATCTGATTTATGCTATGGTATAGGGCAGAAGATTAAGTTCGGTTGGTCAGTTTGTTTAGATTATGTATTGCAGACTTCTCCGGATGTAAATCTCCTCGCATTGTTAATTCTGGAGACGTTGTATGTCGATTTACGTAGGCAATCTTTCTTATGAGGTTGCAGAAGGTGACCTAAAGCAGGTCTTTTTAGAATATGGAGATGTAAAAAGCATTTATTTACCACTTGACCGAGAAACAAGTCGTATCAGAGGCTTTGCATTTGTTGAAATGGGAACTGATACAGAAGAGGATAAGGCAATAGAATCTCTTGATGGTGCTGAATGGATGGGTCGCAGTCTAAAAGTTAACAAAGCCAAGCCAAAACCAGAAAAAGGTGCCGCCGGTGGTAGATGGTAAGGAACTAGTAGTGAAGTATATAATAGAGGCGGCTCTACCCGATTAGAAAATTATTTAACTTTTGAGTATGAAGGGCATACAAGAAGTTTGCCCTTTTTTTGCTCGCAGTTAATGTTAATGTTTAGATTTGAGCATTGATTGCGATATTGAAGAATGTTAGTTTAGATAGGAGAAAGAATGACCCAAATAGTTGTAGGCGAAAACGAAGGAATTGAATCAGCATTACGTAGATTCAAACGTGAAGTTTCTAAAGCTGGTATTATGCCGGACATCAAGAAGCATCGTCACTTTGAAACACCTCTACAAAAACACAAGCGTAAAGCAATTGCTAGATCCAAGCAGCGTAAGAGACGTTTTAAATACTAAAGACAGTAAAGTTGTCTAAAATTTTCTTGATTTCCGCAGGAAGATGAGCTTAGCAAGTCGAGTTGAGTATTATGGTTAGTCAATTATCAGTTATCAATTATTGTTATCTTACTAATAATTGTTTATTGATAATTGTCTTCCCCTCTCTTTATTGATTTAAGTTGCAAGAACCTATTTGAGCTCTTATGCCACGCTTGCGTAAAGCGGCACGGTTTTTTTTGAGTCATCAATGCATCTTTTCAGTAGACTTTAGAAGCTATTGCGATAAACCTTTGGTGTTACTCCTACAAGTTTACGAAATTGTGCTGTAAAATGACTGGGATTAGAAAATCCAACTTGATACGCGATTTCTGCTGCCGAAAATCGTGTCACTTCCAATAAGATTTTTGCTCTTTCTATTCTACGCTTAAGGATATAACGATGTGGTGGTTCTTTTGCTAGACTTTTAAAAGTACGAGCAAAATGAAATTCACTCATCGGAACTAATGCAGCAAGATTGGCAATCGCTAATTCTTCTGCTAAATTTTCTTCGATATAATCTTTGATTTCCTTGAGCTTAAGAGAATCTAGAACACCTACCTCTGGGGAAGATTTTTCTTCGGTTCCGGTGTAATTTCGCAGTAAATGTATTGCTAGTAAATTTCGTAACGATTCCACATATAAATTACCAGATAAACCACCATTGACTACCTCAGATTTTAATAGCTGAGCTACGTGCAAAATAGTTGGATCGGGAAAAATTACTCGATGTTCTAATTCAATGGTCGTCGTAATTCCGTTGTCATCTGCCAATTGGTTGATTAATTGTGGCTCAAGCAATAAATTTACATATTCGCTTTCTTTTTCTCTTCGATGCCAAACAAATTCGCGTTGGGAATATAAAAATATACTTCCTGCTGGTAAAGAAGTAGTCTGGAGTTTTCCTCCATCAACCGACCAAGTAACGCGCTCGTGGGGAGCAAATACCACGCTGATTGCGTTTTTAGGCATGGTAAAATCAAACTCCCCAACTTTTTCCATCCGACCGTATTCTACAATCAAATCGCTCCATTCGGCTTTGATAATGGTAGCATTTGTTTGCTGCTTGGGTTGTGGCATCGGATTGAGAATGCTTATAGAAGTTAACTTATATTAAATTAACTATAGCAATCTAGATCAACTTACTGATAATTTATGGTAATGATTATGATAGGATTTTTGCTCACCTGATTGTATTCAAAAGCTAACCCATCCCAAGAAGCTTCGAGAATAAAAAAATTGGGATGGATACAAAACTTTTGTGATTATTTCTAGATTCCCGGTTTTTGGGAATCTGAATTTTCACTACTTTCTAAGAAATCTAAGAGGGTGTTTATAAAATAAATTTGAAGAGCCGGGTGTGTTACGGCTTTCTGGGATTCGATAGGAAAAAGAGTAGGTGAAAATTTGCCGTAACGCACGGGAGCATCCCAATGAAAGCAAAAATAAAATTTGTAGTGGGAGCGTCTCGCTCCCTAGTACTAGCTAGCGAGCTAGAAGCTCGCACTACAAAAAAATAAATTTACACCTGCGGGGATGCTCCCTAACGCACCAACAACTGTTGGTGCGTTAGATGTATTAAAATTATATGTTTTAGCAGAACATAGTCGTGCATCTAACACACCCTACAAGAATTTTATTTTTTAGTTATAAACACGCTCTAAGAAACACCAGCACCAGCAGATTTACTCAACACATTGAGTTTATAGCCATCAGGTTTATCTCCAACCATAGCACCACCGTTAATCATTCCTTGAATTTCACTACCAAAGAAACTGTAGGGAAACTGTGATTCTGGTTTGCTAACAGCTTCGAGACGATTTGCAAGTTCTGCGGGAATCTCAAAATCTAATGCTTTTATATTGTCTTCGAGCTGCGATAACTTAGAAGCACCTACAATTACCGATGCGATACCGGGACGATTTACCGCCCAGTTTACTGCGACTTGTGCCATACTATGCCCTAACTCTTTGGCAACAGTTTCCAACTCCGCAACAATTTTCCAATTTCTGTCACTAATTTTCTGAAATGCTGGATTATCTACCTCACTAGTAACATATAGTCTTCCTTCCCCAGTAAATCCACTTTCACTAGGCTTATATTTACCGCTCAAAAGTCCCCTAGCTAAAGGACTCCACACCATTATTCCCATTCCTAATTCAGTTCCCAAAGGTATAAATTCTCGCTCAATATTCCGTTCTACTAAGGAATATTCGAGTTGCAAAGTTGAAATAGGTTCGTAATTACGATATTCGGCAATAGTTTGCGCTCTGGCTGCATACCAAGCAGGTGTATCGCTAAGTCCGATATATCGCACCTTACCCGCAGATACCAAATCGTTAAGAGTACGCATTACTTCTTCAGCAGGAGTAATTTTATCCCAAGTGTGGAGAATATATAAATCGATGTAATCAGTTCCCAAACGTTTTAAAGAGCTTTCCACAGCGCGGATAATATTTTTACGTCCGTTACCACCAGCATTGGGATTTCCTGGTTCGGCATTGTAACTAAATTTTGTCGCGATCGCAATTTTGTCCCGGAGATTGCGCTCGTTAATAAAATTACCCAACCAAGTTTCGCTAGTACCGTTAGTGTATAAATCTGCGGTGTCAATCAAATTACCACCAGCATCGACGTAGGTATTAAACATTTGTCGTGCGGCATCTTCATCCGCACCCCAACCCCATTCAGTACCAAAGGTCATTGTACCAAGAGCAAGACGGCTGACGCGAAGTCCGGAACGTCCAAGGGTATAGTAAGTATTAAGTGACATAAATTAATTCCCTGTATATGTTAGTTCTACTTTTTTGATAACTTTGAGATTCGCCCTGGTACTACCACGAACTATTAACCAAGCCCACCACCATCAATGCTAAATTCACCCCCGGAAACATAAGAAGCATCATTTGAAGCTAACCACATTACCAAATTAGCAACTTCTTCTACATTTCCAACACGTTTAGCAGGATATGGTGCAACAAGCTCTTCCTCAGTAACTTCCCAGTCACGCTTAACTCATATCTTGCATGGCAGTATCAATAGCTCCGGGAGATACAGCATTTATGCGAATATCTTTACCATATTCTTGAGCAGCCATTTTTGTCATATGAATAACTGCGGCTTTACTAGCTCCATAGCCGACGATATTAGGAAAAGCACGTTTACCACCGATACTTGCCATATTGATAATTGCACCGTTTCCGGCTTTTAACATATGGGGAATTTCATATTTCATTCCCAAGAAAACGCCACGAGCATTAGTATTCATCAAATCATCGAATTCTTCAACCTTAGTATCGACAATAGGTTGCGGTGGATAATCAATACCTGCATTGTTAAAGGCAATATCTAAACGACCGTATTTAGCAACGCAAGCATCGACAAAGGCTTTTACTTCTTCAGCTTTACGAACGTCTGCTCGCATATAGGTTGCTTCTCCACCAGAAGCACGGATTTCCTTTTCTACCTGTTTTCCTAAATTTTCGCGACGACCGCAGAAGAATACTTTTGCACCTTGTTGAGTAAAGGCTTTGGCTGTTTCTTTGCCGATTCCGGAAGTTGCCCCGGTAATTAAAACTACTTTATTTGCAAAGCGGTCTTGTGGTTGAATGTTATTTGTTTGAGATATAACTGGTGTTTTATCATCTGCTTTGGCTGCATTTTTCGTATAAATTGCACCTGCTACCCCTGCGGCTCCCAACCCAGCTAGAATTTGACGGCGACTTTTACTCATAATTTGATTTACTCAAATGTTTATATTATTGCTACTGTCTTATTACAGATTAAGGAAAGGTGTGAGAATTAGGAAAGTTTATAATGTCGATTGTAGATGATTTACAATCTGTAAAACTGATTGATTTACGGTACTTTCTTGGTCGTAGAAATCAAACTGAGTACGATTTTCTAACCAAACAAACTTTTTATTCTCAACAGGAATATATTGGAAGAATTGACGCGCACCATCGGGAATGGCAGCTTTTTCACTATGGACAAATAATGTGGGTACGTTAATATTTTTCGCTTGTGGCATGGGATTAAAAGTCAACCATTCTTTCCATGACATGACTGCAAATTCATTATCCCATTGGGGGATTGCACCGCGTTGAGAATCTGTGTAGTAAGGGACTTCGCCAAACATTGGTGCTTTCTTGTTGGTTTTACTAGCTGCGGGAACAACTTCGGCTTTTCCTGTTTGTTCAAATTGCTTTCTTGCAGTTTCACCAATTTTGATTTTTTCTTGGACTGCTTTTTCTCCACCGTAAACGGTATTAACAATTTCTGGGCTATGAATCCAAGGAGCAACTGTAATTAATGATTTGATGCGGGAATCGTTTGCTGCTGCTTCTACCATATAACCAGCACTAGCACAAATTCCTAATCCGGCGATTTTATTATTATCTACAGCATCAACAGTTTGCAAGAAGCCAACAGCATTTTGAATATCTTTGATTTTTTCTGTAGGAGATTCAAGTCCCCGTAGTTTACCACCACTTTCCCCAAAAGTGCGGAAATCAAATGCGAATGCGGCGAATCCTTCGTCTGCAAGTTTTTGAGCATAAGTTGCAGGCATTTGTTCTTTAATAGTCATCCAAGCACCAGTAACTACTACTGTAGGTAATTTATCTCCCGGTTTGTAACTTGCAGGTAGATATAAATTACCAACTAACTTTTCTCCTTCGCTTTGGAATGTGACACGATTAATACCAGGTTTGTAGTTGTTAGCTGCAATTGCAATATCGGACACTTGCCTTATTTGTACTAAATTCTGACTTGATTCTAAATTTTGAGTTTGAGCGTAAGCGCTACCGGCTAATAAAATTAAAGAGAGAGCAAAGGTATGAATGGTTCTAGAGGCGAATTTCATGGTTGTTTCTCCCGGTTGTTTTGTTCGTTAAATCTAATTTAAAGAATTTAGCAATGATACTAAAGCCCGATTTTTGCGCCATTCTATCAAAATCTTGCTTTGATTTAAAAAAAGTCGCTCCGATTCAGCTATAGTATTGTGGCGATTTTTGGCACTGAGACTTTTGATTGCGATCGCAAAATGAAATAGTTGAGAATATCTAATTTTTAATTTTTGTAGCCGATTAGTTGATTCAGCAAAGAGGCCCTACACATAAGTAAGTCGGTACAAATAAAACCAACTATGTAACAGTTAGTTAAATTGGCATCGAAGTCTTGCTGCTACTGCCTACTCCCTTGCCCTGCTGCTACTTATATCATCAACTGCACCTTTGCGCTTCCTCTCCAGACAGAAAGTATGCTCGTATCATTTCAATCGGTAGGAAGATGAAGGCAAGATGATCAAATGTTTAGATTGAAACGCAGAAGTAGAAAAATAGATCGATACAAGTATGAGCGAAAATCTTATTCAAACTGCTTCTCCACAAGTTTCTAAATCCAATAATAGGTAAACATTATGACAGTACAAAATGGTAAAAATAAATTACGTTATGCAGCTGTTGGGTTAGGTTGGATAGTTCAAGAAGATGTTTTACCAGCATTTTCCAACACCGAAAATTCTCAATTAGCAGCACTAGTTTCTGGTGATGCAACTAAACGCAAAGAACTGGGTGCAAAGTATCAAGTTCCGACTTATTCTTACGAGCAATACGAAGAATGTCTGAAAAATGAAAATATAGATGCAGTTTATATCGGTACACCAAATCATTTACATCTCGAACATACAGTAAGAGCAGCTTCTTCAGGGGTACATATCCTCTGTGAGAAACCGATGGCAGTAAAGGAGGATGAATGTGAGGAGATGATTCGCGCTGCCAAAGAAAATAATGTCAAATTAATGATTGCTTATCGTCTCCATTTTGATAAAGCAAATATGGAAGCAGTAAGAATAGTTCAATCGGGACAAATTGGCGAACCCCGTATCTTTGATTCTGTATTTTCTCAACAAGTTGAGGAAGGTAATATCAGATTAACAGCACCACTTTCTGAAGGTGGCGGTTCCGTTTATGATATGGGTGTTTACTGCATTAATGCAGCGCGTTATTTATTTCAAGATGAACCTATAGAAGTATTTGCTTTCATTGCTAATAACGGTGAAAAACGCTTCGAGCAAGTTGATGAAATGACAAGCGTTATCATGCGTTTTCCCAAAGAAAGATTAGCCAGCTTTACAAGTAGCTTTGGTGCTTCCTCTACCGCAACCTTTCGAGTGATAGGAACAAAAGGTGATTTGCGGATGGATAGCGCTTACACTTATGCAGGAGACCTTAAACAACAAATTACTGTAGAAGGTGATACTCAAGAAAAATCATATTCTGCTGGCGACCAATTTGGTGCAGAAATTCAATATTTTTCCGATTGTGTGTTAAATAATCAAGAACCAGAACCATCAGGAACCGAAGGTTTAGCCGATGTTCGCACCATTCGTGCGATTATACAGTCAGCGCAGACAGGAAAGCCAGTAAAACTCGATGAATTTAAAATACAAACTAGACCAACTATTGAACAAGTAATTCAACTTCCTGCGATTGAAACACCAAAACATTTTGTTAACGCTGCTGATATGCAAGGTAATTCTTAGTTGATTAAAAAGATAAAATAAAAGTTTTGATGTAGAGATGTTGTAATCAAATATAATGTCTCTATTTTTTATGCGTATAAATACTTATTCGATAAGAATAATCTCAGTAAAAACCGTCAATTTTAAAGTAAAATGGCTGCTCTTCAAAGTTTTTTTGATCGTATTTCAGAAAATTTATCGATGTAATTTATACAATAAATCCGGAAAATAGTTATTAGATAATAAACCCGATTTTTTGAATAGCTGCGACTAGCTGCATTTTACAAGTAATTTTGAAAATAGTTTTAACGGAAGTACAAATTTTTAATCACTCATTTAAATAAGAACATGAATAATAAAAATACAAGCATTCTTTTCATTGACTCCTCAGTTGATAACTACGATTTTCTACTTGGAGGGGTTGTTGAAAATGTGGAAAAAATTGTCCTTGATGCCAAGCGCGATGGCATAAAACAAATCACCGATGTACTCGCACGGCGAAATGGAATTGAAACCGCTCACATTGTTTCTCATGGTTCACCCGGTTGTGTTTATCTGGGTAACACACAGTTAAGTCTGAGTACTTTTGAGTATTACAAGGAACAGCTAGGCAACTGGTGTCAAAACCTTTTTATCTACGGTTGTAATGTTGGTGCTGGAGATGCAGGGAAAGAATTTGTTGAAAAGTTGTATCGTTTGACTGGTGCGAACATTGCAGCATCTGCAACTAAAACGGGTAGTGTTGAACTAGGGGGAAATTGGGATTTAGAAATTAGAGTCGGAAGTGATTTTGTAGAGAATGACATTGCTTTAATATTTGAGCAACATACCCTTGCAGAATATAGTGGAGTATTTGCTCCTGGTGATTTGGATACCACATTTGGTAACGGTGGTAAGGTTTTTACAGATTTTAATAACGGTAATATTGATACCGCTTATGACATCGCCATTCAACCCGATGGTAAGATTCTGGTTGTCGGAGAAACTAGTAGAGGTACTGGTGACTTTGCGATCGCACGTTACAATCTAGATGGAACACTTGATTTAAGCTTCGGTAATAATGGAAAGGTAATTACTCAGATAAGTAGTGATACTGATACAGGTTACGATCTAGCAATCCAGTCAGATGGTAAAATTGTATTAGTTGGAAATACACAGAATGGAACCCAAGTAGATATTGCCATAGCACGCTACAACGCTGATGGTAGTTTAGATAATCAATTTGGTAATAGTGGTAAAGTTGTCACAGACTTTGAAAATAAAAATGATTACGTCAAGACTGTAGCTATTCAATCGGATGGCAAAATTATTGTTGGTGGAAGAATCCAAAGTAATAATACTCACCACGATCCAGATTTTGCTCTTATCCGCTATAACACTGATGGCACCTTAGATACAGGATTTGGTGTAGGTGGTAGAGTTATTACTGCCGTGACTAGTGGTCAAGATTTGATTGATACTATCATTATTCAGCCAGATGGTAAGATTTTAGCGGTGGGTTCTGCTGGTTTATCCGATTTTGCTTTAGTTAGTTATAACGTTGATGGTAGCTTAAATACTAGCTTTGGTAACGGTGGTAAGGTTCTTACTGATTTTGGGAATAAATGGGACTTCGGAAATTTTGCCGCGATTCAACCAGATGGAAAGATTGTGGTTGCTGGTTTTACAGGAGATATTGACGTTGAAGCTAGTTTTGCTTTAGCTCGTTACAATGCTGATGGTTCTTTAGATAGTAGTTTTGGTAATAATGGTAAGGTCGTTACAGCTATTGGTAATAGTTATGCTTGGGCTGAAAGTTTAGTAATTACCCCAAGTGGGAAAATAATTGTATCGGGAGTTGTGAGAACTAATGATAAGCATGATTTTACTGTAGTTGCTTATAATTCAGATGGCAGTTTAGACCAAAGTTTTGGTGATTCTGGCAAGGTTATAACGATTGCTAACCAATCTCGTTATAGTTACAGAGATACAAGCATGGCTCTTCAATCTGATGGCAAAATCATAGTCGCAGGTAGTGGCAATAATGATTTTACTCTGATGCGTTACGAAGGTTATTACAATCTTAATCTCACTTTATCTAACAGTAATCTCAACTATACTGAAAACGCTATTCAAATCATCGACGCTAATGCAACCCTCACAGATATCGACTCACCCAATTTTAATAACGGTAGTTTAACGGTTAAACTCGCATCAGGTAGTAGTCAAGATGACCGTTTATCAATCCGTAATCAAGGTACGCAATCCAATCAAATTAATCTGGAAAATACCACTGTTAAATACGGTGATCTAGAAATTGGTACTTTTAGCGGTGGTATAGGGACAACACAGCTAGTTATTAACTTTAATGCCAATGCAACTCCTGCTATGGTCCAAGAACTACTGCGTAATATTACTTATAGGAATTTGTCTGACAATCCAAGCGCTACTTTACGGACTGTAGAATTTATCGTCTCTGATGGAAGTGGTGGTGTGAGCGAAGCGGTAAGCAAAAGTATTAATATCACTGCTGTCAATGATGCTCCCAAGATTGATAATGTCATGTTGCGGGTGGATGAAAATGCTCGTAAAGGAACTGTTGTCGGTACTCTAACAGCTAATGATCCAGATGGAACTACTAATTTTTCCGATTGGAGACTGTGGAGGAATTCGCAAGATGATTTAGACGGTGATGGTGAAGCTGCCTTTGCAATTGACCCGAACACTGGCAGAATTACTGTTAATGATAGTGATGACCTTAATTACGAAAAAAGAACTTCTTATTCATTACAGGTAAGCGTTAGCGATGGTACACTTGGTAGTCTGCCTACACCAATTCCAATTTTAATTAATAATGTTAAAGGTGTCGATCAAATAGGTACTCCTGATAACGATAATTTGTATGGCACCCCGGAAGCTGAAATGATTCTGGGTAATGCTGGAAACGATAATATCTCTGGTGGCGGTGGAAATGATACGATTGATGGTGGTGAAGGTACCGATACGATTCGCGCAACCGTAAATGGTGATTTTCAACTCGATGATAATCAACTGAGAATTAATAGTCCTATAGAGCTTAGTATTAGCAGCATTAAAAGTATTGAACGTGCATCTTTAACAGGTGGAACAAGGAATAACATCATTGAAGCTAGAAGGTTTAGTGGTAATGTTTACCTTTCGGGTGAAGCTGGAAACGATACCTTAATTGGTGGTTGGGGTAATGATATCCTTAGCGGTGGTGAAGGTAACGATATTCTTGACGGTTTTGAAGGTATTGATACGGTTCGAGAATCTGCTGACGCTGATTTTACCTTGATAAATAATCGCCTTGAAAGTAAAGATTCAAAAACTCGAATCAATTTAGGCTCGGATCAACTTGTCAATATTGAAAGATTAATTATTACTGGTGGTGAAAGCAACAACATCATTGACGTAAAAAACTTTTACGGTGATGTGAATCTTGCGGGTGAAGGTGGTAGAGATAGCTTATTTGGTGGTTGGGGTAATGATATCCTTAGCGGTGGTGAAGGTGACGATACTTTTGATGGTGGAGCGGGTATTGATACAGTTCGAGAAAGTGCCGATGCTGATTTTATCTTGAACGGCGATCGCCTTAATAGTCAAGATTCAAAAACTCGAATATATTTAAGTTCGGATCGACTTTTCAACATTGAAAAATTATCTTTAACTGGTGGAGAAAGCAATAATAGGATTGAAGCTAGAAACTTTTATGGTGATGTGAATCTTGCGGGTGAAGCTGGAAACGATACTTTAATTGGTGGTCTGGGGAATGATATACTCAGCGGTGGTGAAGGTAATGATACTCTTGACGGTGGAGCGGGGATTGATACAGTTCGAGAAACTGCGGATGCTGATTTTCAGCTAGAAGATTTCCAACAAGATTCTCAGTTAAAAATTACCGATTCTAATACTGGTGGACAGTTGAGCATTGATCGACTCATAAATATTGAGCGAGTCCAATTAACTGGTGGTGAAAGCAATAATAAACTTGATGCTTCTCGCTTTAGTGGTAGTGTGAATCTTTCTGGAGAAGCTGGAAACGATAGCTTACTCGGCGGACGCGGAGATGATATTCTAAGTGGTGGTGAAGGTAGCGATACTATTGACGGTGGAGCAGGTATCGATACTTTACGAGAAACCGCAGATGTAAATATTAAACTGACAGAAAATCAACTTACTAGTAATGATGTCAAAACTGGAACTATAGCTATTGACAAGCTTTCAAATATTGAAAAAGCAGTATTAACTGGTGGTACAAGTAATAATATCATTGATGCGAAAGACTTTAAGGGTGATGTGAATCTTTCCGGAGAAGCTGGAAATGATAGCTTAATCGGTGGAAGCGGTGACGATATACTCAGCGGTGGTGAAGGTGATGATACTCTTGATGGTGGAGACGGTTTTGATACAGTTCGAGAAACTGCCGACGCTAACTTTGTATTTATTAGCGATCGCCTTGAAAGTCGAGATTCAAAAACTGGAACAAATTTAGGTAGAGACCAACTTTTAAGCATTGAACGATTAGTCATCACTGGTGGAGAAAGCAATAATCAAATTGAGTTATTCGGCTTTAATGGTGATGGAAATCTTTCAGGTGAAGCTGGAAATGATAGCTTATTTGGTGGTCGGGGAAATGATATACTCAGCGGTGGTATGGGTAATGATACTCTTGATGGTAGAGAAGGTATTGATACGGTTCGAGAAACTCAAGATGCTGATTTTATCTTGACAAACAATAATCTTGAAAGTCGGGATTCAAAAACTAAAATTCTTTTGGGTAGAGACCAACTTAAAAGTATTGAACGATTAATTCTCACTGGTGGAGATGGTAATAATACAATTGATGCAAGAAGCTTTGACGGTGATGTGAATCTTTCCGGTGAAGCTGGAAATGATAGCTTAGTTGGCGGACGCGGAAATGATATACTCAGCGGTGGTATAGGTAATGATACTCTTGACGGTGGTGACGGTTTTGATACGGTTCGAGAAAAAAACGATGCGAATTTTAGAATTATAAACAATAATCTGGAAAGTTACAATCAAAATACTTCTCAATTTTTAGGTAAAGACCTACTGATAAATATTGAAAGAATAATTATCACTGGTGGAGAAAGTAATAATTTTATTGATTTATCAAGCTTTAATGGTGATGTAAATCTTTCCGGTGAAGTTGGAAACGATACCTTAATTGGTGGTCGCGGCAATGATATACTCAGCGGTGGTGAAGGTTTTGATACTCTTGATGGTGGTGAAGGTTTTGATACTGTAAGAGAATCTGCTGATGCTGATTTTATCTTGACAAACAATGGTCTTGAAAGTCGAGATTTAAATAACAATATATTTTTGGGTAGAGACCAATTTTTGAGCATTGAAAGATTAATTCTCATTGGTGGAGAAAGCAACAATATCATTGATGTCAGAAACTTTGACGGTGATGTGAATCTTTCGGGTGAAGCTGGTAGAGATAGCTTGGTTGGTGGCTGGGGCAATGATATACTCAGCGGTGGTGCAGGTGATGATACTCTTGATGGTAGAGAAGGCTTTGATACGGTCAGAGAATCTGCTGATGTCGATTTTATCTTCAACGGCGATCGCCTTGAAAGTAAAGATTCAAATACTAATATATTTTTAGGTAGAGACCAACTTAAAAACATTGAAAGATTAATTCTCACTGGTGGCGAAAGCGATAATATCATTGATGTCAGAAACTTTGACGGTGATGTGAATCTTGCGGGTGAAGCTGGTAGAGATATTTTAATTGGTGGTCGCAGAAATGATACACTCAGCGGTGGTGCAGGTGATGATACTCTTGATGGTGGAGACGGTTTTGATACAGTTCGAGAAACTGCGGATGCTGATTTTCGGGTTATAAGTAGTCGTCTAGAAAGCATCGATTCCAAGACCAAAATATTTTTAGGTAGAGACGAACTTAGAAGCATTGAAAGATTAATTCTCACTGGTGGAGAAAGCAATAATATCATTGAGTTATTCGGCTTTAATGGTGATGGAAATCTTTCAGGTGAAGCTGGAAATGATAGTTTAGTTGGTGGTTGGGGAAATGATACAATCAGCGGTGGTGCAGGTGATGATACTCTTGATGGTAGAGAAGGTTTTGATACAGTTCGAGAAACTCAAGATGTTGATTTTATCTTGATAAATAATAGTCTTGAAAGTCGAGATTCAAAAACTAAAAGTCTTTTAGGTAGAGACGAACTTAGAAATATTGAACGATTAATTCTCACGGGTGGAGATGGTAATAATACAATTAATGCAAGCAGCTTTAATGGTGATGTGAATCTTGCGGGTGAAGCTGGAAATGATAGCTTAATTGCAGGTATAGGAGACGATACCCTCAGCGGTGGTGCAGGTAATGATACTCTTGATGGTGGAGCGGGTATTGATACGCTTCGAGAAACTCAAGATGTTGATTTTATCTTGATAAATGATGCTGTTGAAAGTCGAGATTCAAAAACTAAAAGTCTTTTAGGTAGAGACGAACTTAGAAATATTGAACGATTAATTCTCACTGGTGGAGATAGTAATAATACAATTAATGCAAGCAGCTTTAATGGTAATGTGAATCTTTCTGGTGAAGCTGGGAATGATAGCTTAACTGGTGGGATGAGAGACGATACGCTCAGCGGTGGTGAAGGTAACGATACTCTTGATGGTGGAGCGGGTATCAATACGTTACGGGAAACAGCAAATGTTAATTTATATCTGAGTGATAGTTATTTGGATTTTGTTGATCCACAATTTGGACGACAATTAAGTAGGGACGAAATTAGAAATATCCAACGTGCAATTTTAAGCGGTGGTAGTAACTCGAACAGAATTGATGCTTCTGGATTTAGTGGTAATACTTTCCTTTACGGAAATGAAGGTAATGATACTTTGATGGGTGGTGAAGGTGATGATAACCTTGATGGTGGTCAAGGAAACGATTCTCTCAATGGTGGAGCTGGTACCGATACGATTCGAGAAACTGGTGACGTTAACTTTATCTTGACAAATAATCAATTGGAAATTCGAGATATCAGAATTCCGATTAACTCCGAGATAGATCGACTTACAAGTATTGAACGAGCAATTTTAAGCGGTGGTGCTAGTAACAATATCATCGATGCTAGACAGTTTACTGGTAATGTTTTCCTTTACGGCAATGAAGGTAATGATAGTTTGATGGGTGGTGAAGGTGATGATAATCTTTATGGTGGTGAAGGAAGTGATACTCTCAATGGTGGAGCTGGTACCGATACGATTCGAGAAACTATAGATGGTGACTTTAGACTTGCCGATAATTATCTGGAAATTAATCAAGCTAACCCCCGGAGGTCTTGGGGTAGAGATACACTTTTTAGTATTGAACGTGCTGTATTGACTGGTGGAGAAAGTCGAAATGTGCTTGATGCTGGACAGTTTACTGGTCAAGTTTTCCTTTACGGACAAGGTGGAAATGATACGCTTTGGGGAGGAAGAGGAAATGATATTCTCAAAGGTGGGCAAGGTGATGATATTTTAGATGGTAGAGATGGTAACGACCGACTTTACGGTGAAGCTGGGAGAGATATTTTTGTAATTCGTTCCGGTATGGGTAGAGATACTATCTACGACTTTGAAGACGGTTTGGATAGATTGGGTTTATTTAACGGTTTGTCTTTTAATGATTTAGAAATTAGAGCAAGTGGAGATAGTACCAATATTCTGCAAGGAAATCAAGTTTTAGTAACTTTACTAAATGTCAACAGTAATTTGATTAGCCAAAGCGATTTTATTCTTTAAACCAGAGTTTAAAACCAAAATATGCGGAGACGTTGCATTGTAACGTCTCTAAATAATTAATATCTAATTACAAAGAAATTCCTTTAAGTTTCTTAAACATAGTTGTAGCGTAAGAATCAGTCATACCAGAAATAAAATCGGTGACTTGGAGAATTTTATGATAGCAATCTTGATGTTCACTAAATAGATATTGCTTTGGTATCATTTGTTTGAGAAATTTAGCTTTATCGCCTTTTGATAAAACTGCATCAGCAAATTCGGTAAATAAATGACCTAAAATTTCATGTCCAGCAATACGAGTACTAATAACATCTGGATGTTGAATTACTTTATTTTGCGTTTCTGAGCGGATTTTATCAAGTATAGCAGCGTATTTACTCACACATAGCAAATCGCGATCAAATTCACCAGTCAGTATTTCTGATTCTTTCAACAAAAATATATTTGCAGTCTCTTTTACAAGTTGATTAATAGCACGAGCGCGTAAATATTTGATTTCTTCTTCTTCAGTATTCGCTTGTCCTTTAATGTCAGATTCCGAACGTTGAGCAATAGCGTTGAGTAAATTTTTCGCATCTGTAAAAGGAATATATCTCATGCGAAATCCATCTTCTATATCTACTATTAAATAACAGATATCATCGGCAGCTTCCATTAAAAAAGCTAAGGGATGTCTTGCCCACCAAGCAACTTGATTACTACGGCGAATCAACCCTACCGTTTGAGCAACTTCTGCGAATAACTCTTTTTCTGATTGAAAGAAATTATATTTAGCAATACTTTTACCTCGATAACCATTAAGTATATATTCGGGAATATAAGATTCTTTGGGATACTTTGCCAAAGCTGCTAAAGTTGGACAACTAAGTTGCATTCCTCCTGTTCTCGGCTGCATTTCCAGATTACTAATAATCCGAAAACCTTGAGCATTCCCTTCAAATAAATTAAAATCAACTTCCTCAATATTACTGACAGAATTTTGTGTACTTGCATACCATCTTTTAAAACCACTTTGAATAGCATCCTCTCCTGAATGACCAAAAGGAGGATTGCCAATATCGTGAGCGAGACTTGCAGCAGAGACAATATCCCCGAAATCAGAAGGACTATAATCTTTGAGATTGTGTCTTTGAATAACTTCACTACCGACAATTGTACCCAGCGAACGACCAACACAGGAAACTTCAATACTATGAATTAACCGAGTACGTAAATAATCGTTTTTCGGTAGAGAATAAACTTGAGTTTTATCTTTTAACCGACGAAAAGGAGAAGAAAACACCAAGCGGTCATAATCTCTTTGAAAACAACTACGTGCAGACTCTGAGTCAATAGGACTACTTTTACCTAATCTTTGTCTCGTTAAAAGTTGCTGCCATTGCATCATAAAATATAATGTACGAGTATTGCTACGTAATGTTATATCTAATTATGTGAGTTAGGTGTAACATATAGAATACAAATCAGGTCAAAGGTTAGAGGTTAGAGGTCAAAGGTTAGAGGTCAAAATTCATCACTCCTAACTCCCCATCTCCCCCTTCGGGTTGCGCCACTTCTCTCAACGCGGGGAACCCGCGCACGAGAGTGGCTTACCATCTCCCCATCCCCCCATCCCCTTGTCCCTTCCTACGGTGCTTTTACTCTACTCAAATAAGAATGTAATTCATCCCCTTCTAATACTTCATGTTCTAGAAGATGCTGAGCTATTTCTTCGAGTAAGTCGCGATTGGTTTTGAGAATTAACAGCGCTTGATGATGAGCATTTTCAATCATTTCTTTGATTTCTTGATCGATCGCTCCTGCTACTATTGCACTTACTGGACGACGGGAATTAGAGGAACCATCTAAAAACGATGATTGCGGTTTTTCCATTGCGATCGGTCCTAAATTCTGACTCATTCCGTAAAGGGTAATTGCTTGTTCGGCTAAATCGGTGGCTTTTTGAATATCGTCGCTTGCACCTGTGGAAACTCTACCAAAAACGACTTCTTCAGCACTACGTCCTGCTAATAATGTTGTAATTCTAGCGCGTATTTCGTCTTCTAACATTAAAAAACGGTCTTCTTGTGGTAGCTGCAATGTGTATCCTAAAGCACCTGAGCCTCTAGGAACAATAGAAATTTTTTCTACTTCACCCGATACTAATGCACCAACTATTGCATGACCGGATTCGTGGTAAGCAACGATTTTTCGTTCAGTTTCGTTGAGTACGCGGGATTTCTTCTCTAAACCGCCGATTAACCTTTCAAAGGCTTCATTGAAATCCCCTATGGTTACCCTTTCCCGATTATTTCTAGCAGCTAACAACGCTGCTTCATTGACCAAATTGGCTAAATCCGCACCAGCAAAACCAATAGTACGAGCAGCAATTGTACTTAAATCAATGTTTTCTTGTAACTCAACTTTTTGCGTATGTACTTGTAAGATTGCTAAACGTCCTAATTTATCCGGACGGTCAATCACAACTTGTCTGTCAAAACGTCCGGGACGCAATAAAGCTTGGTCTAATATTTCCGGTCGGTTTGTAGCAGCGATGATAATTATCCCCGTATTCGGTTCAAAACCATCCATCTGGGTTAACATCTGATCGAGGGTTTGTTCCCGTTCGTCATTGCTTCCTGCAAACATTCCAGAACCACTTCTGGATTTACCAAAAGCATCTAATTCATCGATAAATACAATACAGGGAGACAACTGCTTGGCTTGTTCAAACAAATCTCGGACTCTTGCAGCACCTACCCCGACAAACATTTCAATGAATTCAGAACCGGAAATACTGATAAAAGGAACTCCCGCTTCTCCAGCAACAGCTTTTGCTAACAGAGTTTTACCAGTTCCAGGTGGTCCTATTAGCAAAACTCCTTTAGGAATTTTCGCTCCCAAACGAGTATAGCGATCGGGATTTTTGAGAAAATCTACTATTTCTTGTAACTCTGCTTTTGCTTCATCAATTCCCGCTACATCAGCAAAGGTAACATCAATTCCATTCGCACCTGCAATATAGACTCTCGCTTTACTTTTACCAGCGTTCAGAGGATTGTTTATACCTCCTCCAACTTGAGCGCGATTAGCTATCCAAGCTATCAATAAGAAAAGTAAAAACGGTGTTATAAACCAACCAAAAGCTGTAGATACCCAATTTCCTTCATTATTAGGTTTAACACTAAATTCTACATTGTTATCTTCCAACAACTTTGGTAAAGTTTGGTCATCTGTTATGGGAATAGTAACATAAGCTTGTTCGGGACGAGAAGATTTAGTCTCATCTAAATCCGTTTTCAAAAAGTATTCTACTCTATTATCACCTACTTTAACTTTGCCAACTTTACCTTCTCTTACCTGATTACGGAATTGACTATAAGGAACCTCAGTTTTACTCGGACTATTAAATAAAGGGAAAAAACCTATGAGTATAAACAACAATACAATCGTCACCAAACAGCCACCAAAGTTTCCTTGCGTTGGTGGATTTGGGTATCCATCCTTTTCAATTTCCATGTCTAGGTTTTACAGTAAAGTTAAGTAAAAAGGTTGTACAGCGAATCTTACTTATATTTACCCTGAATAAATAAATGACACTGCTATTTACTAGTGTAATTGGAAATTGTTATTACAAGTGTTAGCCTAATGACTGTTATATTTTCTCTGGCTATTTAGATGATTTCTTTTGTTTAATATTAATTGGATAAGTATAAATTAACTATTTAATATTATTTTTAGTTGAATTATTTGGTTTAATTGTCCAGATTATGTTGGGTTGTACCTGAGCCGCAGTTGATCTGAACCACACACTTAGTATTCTATGTCATTAAATTTAAATGTTTGTAGTTGGGATGCGCGTTCTTGATTTGAACGATAAAAGCTGCTAAGCAGCAAACCATTAAAACTAATGACATACACTACTAGCAGCTATCGAGATAATTACGAACGGTTGGTTTTTGCAAAAATGGTTATTTAGTAGCTAAAATAACATGGAAGTATGTCTCGCTATCTAGAAGAGGCTCTTATGAGATTGTGTGTTCTGCTATCAATATCTCCCGCCAAGACTGGAACAACTTTGAAACCTCCTGGGACTTCCAAACCCACCCCCTCCTCCGCAACAACACCCTCCACCTCAAACAAGCCTTCACAACGTGGGAAAACGAATCAGAAACCGCATTCCGCCAACTCCAACAACTCGAAGAAGAAAATAACCGCTACTGGATCGAAGCATACGGACTCCAAGACGAACTTACCCCCGAAGTACCCGACGAACAAATCACCATCCGTCGCGCAGACATCAACCGCGATATCCTTTCTCTCATCATTGATTAAACCAAGCATCTAAATCAGCCATACTGGTAAAATCAAGCAACGCTTCCCCTAAATTTTCCAACTGTTCCAAACAGAGGCAGTCAACTTGCGATCGCGAATCTTGCGGTAATTCTCCCACCCGTCTAGCCAATTGACGCAGAATCAGGGATTTTTCCCCTTCTGAGCGTCCTTCTTCTCTTCCTTCTTCCTTAATTTCCCGATAAACTCGTGTCTCTTTAAGTGTAATTCCTAACATTTCTTCTACCTCCCGTTGGCTTTTATTTTCAAATTTGTACAATACCTGATACTATTGCGGTAAAAATATAGTGAAGATTCGGCAAAAATCCTTTCATAAAGCTTTTCATCCTTTTGAAATTGCACCTCGCAGAAATAAACAACACCAGGATTTTCACTATCTGGAGGTAAAAATACACCATCGATTTCAAATTTTGGTTCCTTGACAGCTACCGAATCAAACCGATATTCAGATGGATTGACTGGTGGATTTGTCAATAACTCGAACAGTAAAGTTGGCGATTGTTGAAAAAGTTTATAGAAAATTGAATCTCGACGCATGGAGAATTTTACAAGAAGATTGCACCTTCTTGATTTTAAGCTTTAAGTGCATTGCTGTGAGGAAGTGAAAAAAAGACTCGGAAATAGGCGATCGATAGTTTATTAAACTTTTCTCTACCCTATGCAGAAAAAACCTTTGCTGTGATTCCGAAGGGTACATTACGCTTTGCCATCCAGGGAGCAGGTTCGCAATTTGTCCATGGTGGAGCATCTCTGCAAGAAATCTGTGTACCACTAATTACCTATCACCACAAACGAGCCACAAAAGATGATCAAGGATTAGCCCGAAAAGTTAACGTCCAAGTTAGTGCTAGAGAAAGAAGAGTAACGAATAATCGTTTTAGCTTGACATTAGTACAACAAAATGCAGTTGAAGGAAGATGGCGATCACGTCAAATAACGGTAGGTTTCTATTACACTTTATTAGCATCGGGGATAGCGGTATTATTGGTGCTTTTAAACTGGAATCCCAAGTAGTGCCAGGTCTATAAGACACGCACAGGTGTCGCAAACATAGCCAAAATTAAAGACAGTGCCAACATTGTCCTCAATTACTTTAAGGCGATCGCCTTAAAGTATTAGTAGTAATATTTACCCAAATAATTACGACTTTTTATTACAGTTACTTGACTTACAAGGAGTCGGAATACCCGCAGAAAGTGGACTAGCTTTATTTATCTCCTTATGTTCGGTAACACTCAAACGCAGCGTCCAAAACCAACTGACAATCTTTGGTGAAATGACTTTAGGAGGTACAATTACCCCCGTGAGTAATTTGGCTGGAAGCTTACAAGTTGCATTTGACGGAGGTGCAAAACGTATTCTCTTACCAATGTCTAATGCTGTTGATTTAGTCAGTGTTCCACCAGAATTATTTGCTAAATTTCAAACTTCATTTTATACCGACCCCATAGATGCAGTTTATAAAGCATTAGCAGTAGATTAAATATCAATTAAAAATCAAGCATTAAAGCCAAATAATTTGTAAAACCATCGTGAATGAGTTGTTGAGGTAACACCGATGGTATTAGACATCTCCGAAAAGAATGTAGAGACGCGAAATTTCGCGTCTCTACAAGGTTTCTGGATGACGCATAATTAATTTCCACCAGATGTCTATTGGTAAGTGGGTATGCCTTCATCAGCGCAATTAAATCAGGAGTTAGAGAAAAGCTAATAGCTATATTGATGAAATTTTAGCTTCATTTAAGCTTGTTTCTGCAAATATTCCTCATATTCAATTTGAAATTCTCGTGCATTTTGAAAATCAACAGAAAGTTGTGAAAGTGCAGCGACAACAGCATCTTTATCTGTTTGAACTAAAGCAATAATTCCCGGTTTTTGAGGAATACGAAACTCGTTATGGTCGTGAAAAGTAATCGTGACAATCGTACCTAACGAATTTCCTTTTGTTAACTTGATGGTACTCCACATCCAGCGTTGTTGATTTGTTTCTTCTTGATTTCCCCACTCTCTGGATATACTAAAATCACCAGGAAATCTGGGTTTTGGAGCTAAATTAAGTTGTTTTAGCTGGATGTGAATTGGTCGAAACAGCAAGTTTAAATAAGCTCCATAAGCCATATCTCCAGCTTTATTGAATGTACGCAATAATTTATCGTGATGTTTTTCTAGTAATATTTGCCAGTTTGCCTCTATGTGGCTTTCAATGTATTTACCAATGACAAAAATATCATCATTCTTGTTTTCTGCGAAAAATTCTAATAATGATTGCATCGTTGACAACCTTCCAATTAACTCAGTTCTTAATTGTGACGCATCATCAATAGAAAATATTGTAAAAAAATGACCAATGCTTCTTTGATGTTATAAGTAAAGCGGGCTGAACTCCGAAGGCAATCCAAAATCTATTAGCGTAGCTTTCCTGGGGACATAATCTAAAATTGCCTAACCTGAATTGGGTAGCAAGATATGACAGGGATGCAATCCTCGTTGTTTGAGATAGGTTGTGGGACAGCAACCGGCAAAACTACGGAAATCATGAATAAAATGCGCTTGATCGAAATAACCACAATTTAAAGCAATTTCACTCCAATCAACGGTTGTTTTTTCAGCCAAAAGGATCAGCAATCGTCGCAAGCGTTGAATGCGACAAAATAATTTAGGAGTCAATCCCACAACATCAGAAAATAATTGTCCAAAATAACGGTTACTAATCCCAATTTTATTTGTCACCTCATTAACCGTAGGTATGGGTGATTTTTGAAATTCACATAATGCAAAATCAATAATTGGATGCGATTTCTGTGATTGCATCATTCTGAAAAGAAAACGTTCCAAAACCAGAAAGCGAGCTTTTATTCTTGGCACTTTGAGCAAATTTTCTCGTAATTGTTCGGCATGAAAATTCCATAATTCCTCCAAAGATATGATTTGGTTGTATAATTCTTTGGCGGGAATTTGAAAAAATGGAACACTACCACCTGGTTGAAAACGCACACCCATCACCGATATCTGGCTGTGGTTGTCGATGATAAAGCTTTGGGATTGAATTCCACATAATCTGATGCTGCTCGTACTTCCACACTGTTCTCGACTGCTTGGATCGAACAATGGTATGGTGTCATAATCGAGATTTATGACTAATTCTATTGACCCAATCGGTAGTAATTTTACTTGTGATGAAGCTAAACTGTCACCTTCGCTCGACCAGAAAAATTTGACGAATTGGGATAATGGCGATTGTGGAATGTAAGTATGATAAATCGTAGTTTTTACCATCTTATTTGAATTTTTTTATACTTAAGTACTAATTTAATCGAAACAATTGCAGCCGATATCATAAACTCAGAGCAAATCCTAGCTAACATATCAATAAGTGATTAATAAAGCAAATGCCAGAAAATCTATAGCTAACAAGAATGCTTAAGAATCAGATAGAAATTAGAAAAAAGACATATTTCAACCTTAGTTCACAAATTGCTCAGTTGGATAATGCCCAATTGCGTTTTCTGTTTGATAGCGAGTTAAGTTTGGGTTGGGGACGAACTCACATAGTGACAATTGGAAAATCTCAGGTGTTTGTCAAACGGATTCCGGTTACGAATATCGAATATGACAACCAGTTCTCTACTAAAAACCTCTATAACCTACCGAGTTATTTTAACTACGGTCTCGGTTCTGCTGGTTTAGGGGTTGCTGGTTTGGGAGTTTTCCGTGAACTTGTGGCTCATATCAAGACTACTAATTGGGTATTGGAGGGAGCAATAACCACCTTCCCACTGATGTACCATTATCGAATTATTCCCTTTTCTGGACAGCGCATAAATGTGGATAAATCGCGTCTCAAAGGCTTTGTCGAATACTGGGGTAATAGTGTGAACGTTGGAAATTATATGTTAGATAGAGCTAATGCTAATCATGAGTTGGTTTTATTTCTAGAGTACATACCCGACGTTATAGAAACATGGCTATGGCAGAATCCTAGCAAACTCCAGAAATCTTTGCATGAATTGTATGCAACGATTAATTTCTTGAGGACTAAGGGAATCATCCACTTCGATGCACATTTTCGCAACATCCTCACCGACGGGGAGCAGATATATTTGACCGATTTTGGTTTGGCACTTGACAAGGGTTTTACTTTAACAAAACATGAAGAATGTTTTTTTAAAGAGAACACATTTTACGACTACGGAGAAATTTTGCGGAATCTCGGACATTTGATTCGAGCGTCTTATGATTCATCTTCGGAGAATCATAAACGCAAAATGGTCGAAAAATATGGTATAAAAGCAGGCTTAAAAAATTATCAATTGGGAAATATATTGCTTGACAACATTGAGCAGATATATACTGATAGGGACATCAACTTAGATGAATTTTATGTTACTAGCATAGTTAAATACCGCAGCATCATTATGCTGATGCGAAACTTCTTTATTGAAATATGGGAAAATAATCAGAAGGACACGAAATTTCCTCATGGAAAGCTACAGTTGCTGCTCGAAGAAACAGGCTTTCTTTCTGGTGTTGAATCCCACAGTGAATAGTTACAAATCTATGCAAAGCTGCGTGACTACCAAATGGCGGAATTTATTTGGGTTTGGCGATATTGTTTTGAAAGTAAAATCAAGTAATATTTTTTATCGATCGCCACGCAACTCATTCAGCATAGTTTGAGCATATTCAACCCAATCGGGGAACTCTGGTGATAACGAAAATACCCAGACAATCCCATGAATTTTTCGTAGTGTTTGGTATATTTCCAACATTTCCAAATCAGGAATATCACTGTAAGCTTTCCTACCCGCATCATCAAGATTAATTAAATCCCAACTAACCGAACCCATGCAGGTATCTTCAAAATCATTCCATACCAAGCCTTTCGCCGTAGGAATCAAATTATAAGCATGGGCATCACCGTGTAATGGTTGTAACGGCACCCTTGAATTGTTGAATTTACCTATCGATGTGTCGTAAGTTTCTCTCAATAACTGCAAATCCTCCGCACTCAAAATATTCCCAACCTGTTGCAAACGTTCAATTCCCCGTGGAATATCGTTGAATGGTGGTGCTAAAAGCGGCAACTCACCCGGATAATCTTTTAAAACCGCGTGCAATTCGGCAAGCATTTTTCCCACCGTTCCCGAGTCGGGTATGATATCCGATACCCGTGGAACGTACTGCCAAAAAGTCATAAATAATCCATCATGGCTGTGTACACCAGACGGTAAAAGGTCGCTAGGTGGCACAACGGGAGTATCTTTTGCTGCCAAAAACTCGGCAACTGCTATCTCGCGCAACAACCAAGATGCTATCGGGTAACGCAATATCGGGGTAAGCGTACTGACACGGACGACAATGGGAGCGGGTTGGAGATGGACGCGCACAGAATAGGCATCCGCCAGTATCTTCGGTTCATCAACGGTTATATCGTGTTTGGCAGCAACAGCCACCGATGCGGCAACTGCGCGATTTGTTAGGGCTTTACGGTCAAAACTTGCGAACATAAAAGCACACAAAAACATTTTTCTCTTGTAATACAAAGTATAATACAGTAGATTACAATTGTGGCGATCGCCATACCTCCAACTTGCAATTATGACGACAAAAATGCACGCGGATGAGATACATATTGATATATCTCTCGTAAAACACTTACTTAATACTCAATTTCCCCAGTGGGCAAACCAACCCATCCAACCAGTTCGCTCCTCTGGAACCGAAAATGTAATTTATCGTCTTGGTGCAAAGATGATGGTGCGACTCCCCCGCTACCCTGGTGCAACGAGGTCAATCGATAAGGAACATCTGTGGTTGCCCAAACTTGCTCCACTTCTACCATTATCGATTCCCGTACCACTTGCTAAGGGTATACCAGATAGAAATTATCCTTTTCACTGGTCGGTTTTTGAATGGATTGAAGGTGAGAATGCTAGCATCGACAGCATCGATAACCCATGTGATTCTGCGATCGCCCCAAGGGGGTGCAGCTTCGCTATCGCATTGGCTGAATTGATCATAGCCTTGCAAAAAATAGATACCACGGGCGCTCCCCTTGCAGTCAAGCATAACTTGCGTGGTGTTCCCCTGGTGACACGAGACACCGCAGTTCGCAAAGCAATTCATGCTCTACAGGACACAATTGATACCGATACTGTAACGAAGGTTTGGGAAACAGCCTTACAAGCACCCGATTGGAACCGTGAGCCAGTCTGGTTTCATGGAGACCTGTTACCAGGAAACCTGTTATTTAATCAGGGTCGCTTAAGTGCTGTAATCGACTTCGGTGGTTTGGGTGCGGGAGACCCGGCTTGTGATTTAATGATTGCCTGGGGTTTGTTGAGGAGTGAGAATCGGGAAGTTTTCCGCACAACACTGGGGGTTGATGATGCGACATGGATAAGAGGTCAGGGTCATGGATTATCCCAAGCGCTAATTTTTATTCCCTACTACATAAATACCAACCCTGTGGGAGTAAGTAATGCTCGAAGTGCGATTGCAGAAATTATCAAAGATTTTCGACGCGAGACTCGATAATAGTAACAAAAAAAATTGATGGAAGCGCTTATGGTTATTGAAAACTCAAAGATTAGTTGTGATGTGGGCTTTGCTTAATTTTCTTTAAATTCAATTGTGAGTAGAGTAAAGAAATAGTAGATTACACTCATCTGATATCGACCGAAAACAATGTACTCAAATGCGCTCCCGAAGGGCAAGGCTTCGCAAGAATCGGATTTTTGTACTTCCGTGCAATTATATGGCGATCGCAAATAGCAATATTTAGCCAAAACGCGCAATAATAAATAGACATCTGGTGGAAATTAAATATGCATCATCCAGAAACCTTGTAGAGACGCGAACCCTTGCGTCTCTACATTAAAATTTTCCTAATATTTGGTCAAGGGGTTTGTATCATCTCTGGTTTGTGATGGGCTTGGTGATCAATCTCTCAATATCTTTTTATCTAAACTCAACCCGTTTTTTTAGAGCTTGATTAAAAGTGTGAAACTCCTCCTCTAGGGCAGTTCGACTCATGTCTAAAATCGTAGATGCCATTGTTCCACTAAAAGTCTCTGAATTATGGAAAACGGTTTGATCTGAAGTTGCTTGATGAAGCTCAAAGCGATGCCTTCCCACAAATGTATCCGGTTCTCCACCCTGCCACTCTAAGAGAGATGGAAACTCGATCGCGATTATTTCAATATCAAAAATCCGCTCCAACTCTGTTTCAGGTGCAGCTCACAATTTAGCTCTACTTCCTACTGCAATACTCTCAGGTGCTTCAACTACCCGTATTTTGGAATTCCAATCACTATAACCATGTAGATTTATCAGCACTTTCCAGATATTTTCTGGCGTGGCATTAATTTCAATTTGAGATGTAACTATTAAAGGAGTCATCATAATCGTTTGCTCCTAGAGCGGTCTTGTTTTCCACTATTTACCAAGTTTAACACTCCCAATTGTCAGCCCCGTTGACAATGTGGGAATACTCAATCTTGAACAAATATTAATTGCGATCGCCCTTGAAGGGCGCGTGCCGATCGCAATTCGACTTTCAAGATTGCAATTTTCACAATTATTTTTCTTCTTCAAAGGAAAATGTACTACTAAAACTGATAAACTAAGTTTTAATCGCAATAGTTTTTTCATCATGTATGTAAGTACTAGTCAAGCGGCAGAAATTTTGAATATTTCAACCTCTAGAATGCGCTACTTAATTGCTCAAGGTAGAGTAAAAGGGGCTTACAAAGCCGGAAAAAATTGGATAATACCTTTATTTGAAGGAAATCCGATTATTAGTCGGGGTAGTCGCGGTCCAAAAGGCAAATGGTGTGTGAGAAATCCAGCAAAAACGAAAATTCATGTAAATAAGCAGAGAATTCAACAAAATCTCAAACAACAAAAATCATTACCCGTAATCACAGTCAAAAATCGCGGTCAGAATATTTACGGTTTTTCAGTGAAGATTAATGGTCCTTGTGAAATCGTTTATCGACCAGAAAAACCGTTAAGTTGTGGTGCTGTAGTTTGGGTAGAAACTCATTCTTCGGTGCAAGTTGAGTGTAGTAAATCAAGTCAGGAAAATAGCTTCATAGTAGGATAGTAAAAAAGTCTTCAATATCCTTCTTTGCTAGTTCCTTTTTTGTTCAAAATAATATTGTTAACAGTTGCTGGTACTCCGTCCTTGTACGGCGGGCAAAAAGGCGATTAGCGTTTCCCGGTGAATCTGTGCTAGGCTACCAAAATCTAATTATTAGGATGTGGGGAGACAAAGAAAAGTGGTTTTAATGTCTGGTATTTTGCAGAAAACCTGTGGAATTAGATTTATGGAGGTTTCGAGATGATAGTCGATGCATGATGTGTAGGAAAAGCAATCTTTATCACCTTGTTTATCCTGATTGAAACGAAGCCATCCACAACCGAAGTTGCACATACTTTAGCAACCTGTTATTATTGCTCGTCCATTAATTTCTGACTATATTTAGTAATGGCTAGGTGAAGACGTGGTTGTTTCTTGATTTTGAAATAGCGATCGCATTTAAATGTACAAATGATAAATACTAGTCGCTCTCCAAATATGTGGTTCTATCTCCACCTCCTCAGTAACTACCAAATTCGCACTGATTGATTCTATCGTCTTCACGGAAGGAATATTCTCTGGGTTACAAGTGATGATAATGCTACCTCCAGCAGTTTTTAGCAGATGGGGAATTTGATATTTCATTGCTAAGAAAACTCCACGAGTATTCGTATTAAACATATTATCCCATTCTTCGATTTCGATTTCATGGAGATTATGAAACATGACTGTACCCGCATTATTAAAAGCAATATCTAAACGTTTATATTTATTTACTATATCGTTAATAAATACTTGTAATTCATCTGGTTTCGTGACATCAGCTTTAATATAAGTCGCCTCACCTCCTTGACGTTTGATATCTTCTTGAACTTGTTGACCAAGATTTTCTCGACCACCACAAAAACCAACTTTTGCCCCTTGTTTGGCAAATGCAAATGCTGCGGCTTTACCAATACCTGATGTTGCTCCGGTGATGATGACAACTTTATCTTGAAATCTTTGACGGTTTGTGTGTGAGTTACTAGATTTATCTTGACTATCAATGCTAGTTACAACTGATGCAGAAACAGTTTTACTGACAAAATCTCTTCGATTCATAGCTGATTATATCCTCATTTTAACTTCTATTTTTGATGCAATAACTGAAAGCGATGAATAAAAAATTGTTTGGGAATATTTGCTTCTTCTTCCTTGAACAAACGATGACGTATACGCGATTCTGTCACCCAAACTTGATTTTCTGATAAAGTTAAATTCACAGGTGATATAATTTGCGATGCTATTTCTTTGACTTCTTTGATATTACTTATAGATGAATTCATTTCAATCTGTAAAAGACGACCATTACCACTTTTTATCGCACCTTCAATAATTATTAATTGACCGTCAGCAGTAAATTGCATTCCATCAGGATTTTCAATAGTGCGTGATAAATTGATTTCCTCTACTTTCGGTTTTCCTGATGCTTGAGGTGTAACTTGAAATAGTTTTCCTTGGGAAAAATGCCCAACAATAATTACACCATTTTTATGACGAGCAATCCCCGCTAAACCAACCTGTCCATCTGCTGCTGCAAAACGTTGGTCTTGCACCCATATTTGCAATTGATTTTTGACATCAGCAAGATAGTGTATTCGACTACGCCAACTATCCGTAATATACACCCCTCCCTTTTCATCAAGGGCAATGTCGTTCCCAAAACCACCATCTGGCATTACAATTACACGTATAACTTCACCAGAATTGATATCAATGGCAAATATCCGATGACTGCGACGAGTCACTTGACCATCACTTCCACGCACTCCTAAAAAATCTGAGGATGTTCCCCAAATAATACCTCGCTCTTGATCAAGTCGTAGAGTATTGGCTGCAAATACTTGATTATTTCCAGGGAAAAATATTTCTGTTTGTTGTCCTGGTTTGATTCGTAATATTTTTCCACTTGTAATTGAACCAATATATAGAGTTCCATCCTTAGCTTGGGTAATTCCATTAGGATATTGAAAATTGGCTGGTAATTCAATTTTTTCTAATGTTGTCGCTGAAGTATTTTTTTTGGTTTGCGAATTTGTCTGCGGATTTGGAGAATTAACAGATGAGTTGGTATTTGCTAGATTTACATTAATACCACAAGCTTGAGTGATTCCCAGCATCAATACTGACAATGTAGATATCAAAAGCAATTTTTGTAACATGGTAATCAATAATATTTTTTCCTAACTTTTCATACCTGTAATTCCCCAACCACCATTAATCAAGATATTTTTTTCTGTGATATCAATGTTCTTTGTTGTTTTGTTCTAAATAAGCTTTCCAAAAAATGCAGTTTTTGTCGCTTTCACCTGTTCTTTCTAAGTGTTTATAATGTTCAATTTTTAATTTAATTAATTGGAGATTCTCCGTTAAATCTTGGATATTTTTTTGGACGCGATTGCGATGTGCTTCTAAGAGCAAACGTCGCTCTTGCACATTAGTTGGTTGTTGTCGCACTAATTCAGCAAAAAGATGGATTTGCTGGATTGACATTCCCGTAGACCGCAAGCGTGTCAAAAATTCCAGCCAAACCACATCCTCGGACGAATAACGACGATGACCGTTACTCGCTCGTTGAATGGGAGCCAAAAGTCCTACTTTTTCGTAATAGCGCACAGCATGAACGCTTAAACCAGTGGCTTTAGCTACTTGCTGGATAGTTAACTCAGTTGCCATACACCTACCCTACAACTTAGAGTGCGCTCTAAGTCAACTCTAAATAGAATTTCTCAAGCAAAAAAAACTGGTTCTTCACTTAACTTATAGTTAGAGCATAACGAGAACTAATACATTTATCGAAATTTTTGGATGGTTTTATATTACGTATATTACAATAATTGCTAGCTTTATCCCTTGGAGTATCTCTTGCAATGCAGATTGAACCCTACAGTTCCGAGCGACTTGACGCGATTGTTCGGCTTTCCCTACGAGCTTGGTCTCCGGTGTTTGACTCGATTCAGAAAGCTTTGGACTCCGAGATATACGAGCATTTTTATCCCGATGGTTGGCCTGCGAGTCAGCAAAAGGCTGGTTTTGGGCTATTTCCTGTCGCTAGATATTTTAAAAAGCTATGATTACCACCATCTCTACCTATTATCGAATATTTTCCCTTAACCGATCAAGACCATCGAGAATTAAATCCAACCCAAATTCCAAATCATAAACACCGTTATAACGTCCGATGGATTACGATAAGTTATGAAATCTGCCACACTCATGATGAATATGAAAAATATTTTGGATAAATGCAGATTGAACTCCTCTAATCCGATTTTAGTGATTCGACTAATTCCCGCACACGGGTTAAATCCACTAAATTAACCAGGGGTTTTCCGTGAGCAAGCACAATCACAGGGTCATCTTTAAGAGCATCCACTACTGTTTGCACTAATAATTGCACATCGCTACACAGATATTTCAAATACACGCGATTGATTTTTAGTCCTGGTGCGCTATCATGCAGACGAAATAGAACTCTAGCGAGAAAGGCAGTTGGTAGTGAGGTAAAATTACACACTAATTCATCGAGATAAATAATCGGTCGTCTATCGCGACTGACAATTACTAGAGTTCCTCCTTTTTTTGTTCCCGGAACCTCTCGAAACTCAATGTTTGGTGTAGAGGGTAATTTTGACAAAGGAGCAAAGGGTTGTAATCCCAAGGAATTCAGTTGTTTCAATGCAACAGTTGGAGCATAGGATTGAGCGTTAGGATACTGAGCTTGCCATTCTGCTTGACCGAGATAATGTCCAGAGTGGGGTGCAATCAGTGCAGTGACACGACCTTTTTCGTCAATTGCAGCAAAATCAGCTTCAGACATTTGAGTTGGAGGACTGACGATTGCCAGGTTATACTCATCCATCACAACAGCAAAAGCATTTACTTGACTGTAACCAGGAACGCTATACTCGTGTACCCACACATTCGTGTCTGCAATTATTTCTTGCCAAGTCATAATTTTTCTCCTTCGTAGCGTATCAGACATAACAGTTAGTTACTGACAAAACTCTGCAATGACCTGGGCTTTCACCATATCGAGGGGAAAAGTCTCTGGATAGGTAGAAAACATCAACATAATTCCTTGCAGTGTTGCAGAAAAATAAAGCGATACTCCGCAGGAGTCGCTGCGCGATCGCGTTACCAAGTTTCCTACTCCCAACTTCCGAAACATCTCGGTTTGCACCTGAAATTGTCTAGCTTGCTCGTCCATTAATTTCTGGCTGTATTTAGCAATGGCAGGATCGAGACGTGGTTGGGTAAATAAATTCAGATAAAACCGAAAAATTTCAGGTTTGCGACGCACATCATCGAGCGCTCCTTCGATAATATGGCGAATCTGCTCGGTAGGGGTTTCCTTCGCCGCTGCTGCATTCATCACCTCAACAATATCATTAATCCGAATATCTACTAGTGCCGCAAGTATTTCCTCCTTTGATTTGAAATAGTGATAAACCAATCCCTTTGAGATTCCCGCATTTTTTGCCACATCCTCGATTGATGTTGAATAATAGCCTTTCTGACAAAATAAGGCGATCGCTGTTGTCAAAATTTGCTCTCTAGTCGCACTGCGAATGCGTTCGTTCTCTTTGGGTGTACGGGGCATTTTTACTTGTAACTCTTTTTGCTGCTATGTTTCAGGCTGATTTTACCTAGAATTATGGCAGCTATACTGTAATTATATTTTTGACTGACTGATAAGTCAATATAAAAATCTAAACAAAAAAGCTGTTTTTATGGGTTCTTTCCGGGTATTTTTAGACCGCTGACGTTGATAATTTTACCTTACTTGCTCACAATCCACAGTAAATAGCCAGGAGAGTTCAAGTATGCTTAATTGGCGATCGCATAAGAAAACGAAGATATATTTGAAGTTGGGATCATCTAGAAATGATTCTGCCAAAATCTCAGTTGCGAATGACGGGGAGCGTTAGCCAATGGCTAACGCTCCACAAATGAATAGTCAAAATCTACGGTTTGAGGTCAAATAAGGCTTTGCTATTCTCCATATTAATCGGTACTGACACATGGTCGTGTATAACCATCCACTTCCCATCAATCTTTTGATAGCAAACCGTCACCCGCATCCAATTATCAATTTCCTCGCCGTTTGTTGTCGTTCCACTCATCCTATTTAGACTGTGACTGAAGGCTACATCGGAACCAACTGTGATATTCAAGTCGCGAATTTCATAGCCAATATCACCTTGAAAATAGGGAAAACACTGTTCCCAAAGTTGTCTATAAGCTGAAGCACCTTGATGTTTTAATGGCGGCATGATGTCGAACAACACACTGTCGTCTACGTAGTGCGACATTAGCCCATCGATATCCTTAGCACGAACGGACTCAACCCAATTATCTATTATCTGGCGAATTTCAGCTTCATCAGTCGTTGTGTTGTTTATCGCTACCATAATTTCCTCCGAAGTTTGAGTCAAGATGTTTACCCATCGATATCAATTCCGAACGACTCACCCATACTTATTATTTGCCAGTAAAACATACCTCATCTCGTCGCTTTTCAAGTTCTTCGGGTGAAACATCTTCTTGATGAGTTGCAATCCACCAAAAACCTCCAGTTGGATCTTTCACCCCCGCAGCGCGATCGCCATAGAATTCATCTTTTGGCTCCATCACTGAAGTTGCACCTGCTTGGATTGCAAGCTCATAAGTTGCGTCGGCATTCTCAACATACAGGTGAATCATGCTCGGCATTGCCTGAAAATCCTCTCTTGCTTCACTCATCATGATCAATGAGTCGCCAATTTTCACCTCAGCGTGCATAATCGAGCCATCTGGGTGCATGACACGACTAATTTCCGTAGATCCAAACCCTGAAGAGAGAAACTCGATTAGCCTTTCTGCTCCTTCTACAATCAAGTAGGGTGTTGCGGTGTGATAGCCTTCGGGAATCGGTTTAACTGTCATAATTTTCGCCTCGGACAAATCAGGACAAACGTATTATAGTTCACATGAACTATACAATTGAGAATAGTTACAATTTTTATCAATAGGTGTTTTGTTAGACATTATCCTCAGTTCTGTGCGAAGTCGGGTTTTTTATAAAGGTTGTCTGAGATTACAGATATTTATCCTAAAAACCCGACTTCTATGACTGTCATCGAACTCACTTTATAGGGTGTAGCATACCCTACAACTTCGAGTGCGCTCTAAGTCAACCCCAAATAGAATTTTAAAAGCAAAAAAAACTTATAGGTATTTGCGATCGCGTAGTGGTTTCTAAAGGATTAAGTTTCCGTTTGCACTGCAATCACAACAAACTTAAGTAAGAGAACACAGCGAATAAATTCGCTCGTGTGGCTTCCCGTACTAGTCTAAAGACTCTGAGTTTCCCGCTTACGGCGTGTCCTCTTATGAGCATCAGTCAATGGGTTTCTATCTATTGGCTATTTGTTTGTCGTTGCTTTTGCATCTGATTATTAAAGCCCCAATTACTTCAATCCGAATCGTCCTTAATACCGTGGTAAAAGTATTATTAGATGCTATATATAAAAATAAAAAGCCGTATTTTTTGCAAATAAATACTTATTTTTAACCATAGCTAGTTGTAAAAGCTACCCTGTATATGGAAGTGACTCAACAAAAGCGATCGCGTCTGGGTAAGTTTTATTCAATTTTAACAACGAGCGTTGCTCCCGACTTTGTTTCGACATAAATTTCGTAGAGTTACGCCCTAGCAACGGTAATGAAGCACCAAAACACCATTTCCATAGATTTTGTTTTTAGTAAGTTCTAGGGATGTTTGCTTGATTACTTCTGCAAACAGTGGAATCCCCGAACCCATTAAAAATGGATTTACTTTGAGAATTAGCTCATCAATTAAATTTTCCGCAAACAGTGTTGTAGCTAAATTTGCACCACCACACAGCCAGATATCTTTACCTGTAGCATTCTTCAAACTTTTCACGAGTGCGATCGCCTTATTCGAGACAAGTTCGACATTTACATCAGGACTTTCTTTCATGCAGCGGGAAAAAACATACTGTTTCAAAGATGGGTAAGGATTTGTGAGACCTACCTTTGAACCGACTTCGTAGGTTTTACGCCCCATTAAACATCAAAATGCTTGTTTTGTGCTTGAATACCCATTGCATCCTGATAGGGAGCAAGAAAAGTTTCAGGAAAATTTTCGATTAAATCTGTCAAGTGAAAACTTTTATTCACAGAGGTCTAATATATCACCAGTTTTATTTCATACAGCGTTTTAAGTACTTAAATGTACACCTTCGATATGGCGGCGCAATCAGAATGGTAAAAGATATTGTCAGGTGCCACCAATAGATGATGAACATACTGGTGTGGCTTTACAGCGCATGATGGACTCCGAAGGTAAAAGCGCTCAACAAATAGTTGCCGAAGCTATAGCGCTACGACAAGCACTTATTGAAGGACTTTTAGTAGTGGTATCTGATTAAATTAAATTTGAATTAAATTATTCGACTAATTAATGTTTCCGTTTCACAAACCAAAGCAATAATAAACTACTTCCTACTAATACCCATGCATTGGAAGATTCTGGGATACTAGTTTTCAAAGGATTATTCGGTTTGGTCAAATCTTCTTTACCACTTTCTAAGTTTCTATCAAATCTATCTTTCGCTGCTTCTGCTTCTTTGAGTAAACGTCTTTGTTCATCATTTACTAACACTAACATGGAAGAATAAGGCGAAACTAGTTTATACTTCTTAGCTATGCCGTGAATTGCATCTAAACTTTCTAGGTTATCTAGTTTAACTTGTTTACTCAATCCCCGAATTAATTGTCTAGCTGCTAATTGTTGAAAATCACTTTGCTGGGTAGAATTATTATCGGATTGTTCTAAATACCAAGCGTAACCATCAACTACATCAATTACTGATTCTCCCAAAGTTGTTTTTGTGGCGATTCTTTGCAATACTTCGGAAACTGAGGTAGAAACTCCACCACCGCTATCTTGGATTGCTTTAATTATTCCATCAGTGTAAGCTGGTGGTAGTTCGCCATTGTGAACTATCCATAATGGTGCAAGAATATTGGGAATATCTTTGTTATTTTTCGCTAATTCATAATTTCCTGCATCTGTTAACAGCAATATTGCATCGTAAGATGTTTCTCCCTGTAGTTGGTTGAATTGCTTTAACATTTGTGTAGTTTGTAGGCTTCCGTAAAAGGTAAATTTATCGGCTTTAAATTTACGGATGTCATCTAAACGTTGCGGTGTTGCTTTTCCCGAAGCGGTAATATATAAATCTACATCGTTATTTTTCAAGTGTTTTTGCAGCCATGTTAAGTTTTGCGACAATTCCTTGACATGAGAACCCATGCTGCGAGATGAATCAATAACTAAAGCAAAACGTTTATTTTTAGGTAAAGAGTAATCTTTATTAGATAACGGTTTAGCTGAGATTTTGTAACCTTCGGGTAAATTAATTGCGTGGGATTTTGGTTTGAATTTTTTGCTATTACTCCTATTTGAATCTAACATTACCAATCTCTTTTTATCTCTTTCCTCTGTGTTCTCTGTGTCTCTGCGGTTTTTATTTCGGTAATCTTCTACCGGGAAAAGAGTAATAAAATCTTCTAACCAAATATCTTTGTCAATTTTTACCTGTTTACCATTGCGGATACGTTTAGTTTTATCCGTCCAAAAGATATTACGCTTTTCTCCTAAAATTGGTAAAGCCACACCTTTATCTTGCACCATAACTTGATAAGTCAACCATAAATTCATCTCTGTAGGAACAGGTGGTTGATTTGGGATTTGTTCTACATTATTACGAGGAATAGGAAATGCTCTTAAACGATAATTTCTTGGTCCAACTTGTTCTAATAATGCTGGATCAACAGGACGTTCTCTTCTTACTTGAGAATTATAAACCTTTTGTGCTGCACCTCTAGGAGAAACTACAAATTCAAAGCGTTTATTTAAATCGCTGGTGTCTCCTAACCATAAACCTGTAATTACTGCGCTTTCCGGTAATGAAAAATAGTAGAATATTTCTTGAACTTCTGGTGTTTGGTTTTTATAAACTTCGTAGAGTTCTACTTCAGCGCGATCGCCATTTTCTTTGACGGTAATTTGCTGCGATTCTAACCAAACTTTTTTCTCGTTGATATTCAGTAAACCAGCTTTAACTTCTTGTTGATTAAAAGTAGATTGTACTGCATGAGTAATCGCTGGTGCTTCTGCTTTTTGGATGGGTTTATCAAAGAATTCTTCGTAAAGTTTTTCGGCTTTTTTAATATCTTGTTCGGAACCATTATATAAGAAAGGTGAAATCAAAAAGTTATGAACTTCCTGTACAGCATCCGCAGCAGATTTATTTAAACCTAAAGTTTGACGGTACATAGCGCTGAGACTATTACTATCTTTTCTAGTACTGAGATAGCGATAGGAAGATAAATAAGCGTTTACTAAACCTTCTTGAATTTGATTTGATTTTGATAATAAAGTTTGACGATTACTATCTGTATTGGCAGGATTATTTAATAAGCTAAATGCCTTGACTTGCGGCTGTTGTTGTAAGGAGATAAATAAAACTATCGCAGCAGCTAAAACTGCACTACTACCTGTGAAAGTGCGTTTATTACCATACCGTGCAGCAAATTCTTTGATAGTTTTCTGCCCGGAATAAATGTACATTGCCGACATTACCGAAGGCATAATCACAAGTAAAAACGCGCTGAAAGTAAACAACAACAAAAGGAAAGGTACGTACCATAATCCGTAAGTAAAAAAGTCACGAGTAAAAGAATCCCGTATTGCACTTAACCAGTGGAACTTGATAAATTCTTGTAAAATAACTGCCGTTAAAGGTAATGCATAAAATAGCAACAAAACTCCTGCATAAACACCAAACAACAGCATTAAACTGTTTGCGAACATTTGCATCCACTGTAAACCTGTTTGACGACGGTTGTTATAACCCCACAATAAATCTACGAAAAATGCTGTAATCGATAAACCCGCAGTCGCGATAATATAGATGCTTGCTGGTGTCATTTCTCGGATTAAAAATAACCGCAAACAACACAATATAAATAAAGGTGCTTCCACACCGTAAAATAAACGAATCAGTTGTAAAGGTTGCTTGATGAATTTCCAAGCTCCGAGAATACTAGAAACCGTAGGAACTGCAATTAAACTAATTAGAGTTAAAGAGAATTCAATCGGAATTTCGCCTCTGAGAGTTGCTGAAAATAACCATGGTGCGAGAAAAGGTAATATCCCGAAATATACTACTGCTAAAAAAGTTATATTCCACAACCAAAAGATAGCGTAGAAAGTTGCATTCCAAAAAGTTTTCACTCAAAACTCTCCATTTCAGAAGTTTATGTAGGTGTTAATTATATATCTACATCATATAGTCATGAAATTTTAGATTTTTATGTGTAAACAAATTGATTTTTTATAAAGTTACTTTGAAGTTATTACAAAGTTTTCAATAAAACTATTTTATACAGTTTTGTTTTGTAAGTACAAATACGCAAAAAACCACTTAATTAATTTTGATTTGTGAAAAAATGCATAAAAACACAGCTTCAAACATATGTGTAAGTGAAAGGCATACAGAAGCTAATGGTTGCTTCACTTCAATAAAAAGTCTCTAATACAAGTATTGAAGTATACTTTTCAAATTGCAATCTTGTATGTTAAGTTACGTCCAAGTAAACAAAATTTTTTCAGGTAAATATGCAAGCAAATCAAAATAACGGTAAAAAGATTGTTACAGCTATCCTAATAGCTGGAGGATTCGCTAGTTTGTATAATCAAGGATTAATTGGACAAGTTGCTCAATTTCTTAACGCTAATATTTCTCCAAAAGCTGTAGCACAGGAATTAAAATTGTCTGAAGGTACTTTGTTAGCGAAAGGTTATCCTTTAACTCCAGAAATTATTATCAAAGAGTTTAAAGCTGATAAAGTTGTCATGAAAGATAGACAGGTCTTTTTGATTCTGTTTAATGGCAAAAAAATCACTGCTCCAGATGGAATTTATGAATTTCCTCAAAGAGGTAAACTAGTTGTTGAAGAAGGAACTTGGCGAGAAATAAACGGTTATTTTGGTACTTCAAAAGATGGAAAAGATAAGGAAATTTGGATAGAATGTGTTACAAAACCAGGTGGAGTTTGTCCTAATTGGGACCAAGGTTGGGAATTAATTTTACAACCAGAAGAGAGTCGTTTACCAATAGAAAAGGTTGCTCAAAAATTAGGAATAGCTAAACTAATTATTGAAGAACGTAGAGTTTTTACATTTGATGTAAAGGGCAATAAAATCAAGCTGCCCGATGGTTTGTATATTTTAGAAAATCAAAACTTACAAATTAAAAATCAGGAAATAGTTTGTGAACCTAAAGTTTGCGATGTTCCTCAAGGAGAGTTTATTTTTAATAAAAAAGGATATTTACCAACTACTCCTAATAAGGTTGATGTAAAAGCAATTTTTGCTAGCATTCAACAATAGAATTTTCTTTTATAAGTAGGTTGAAATATTTTCTACATTCAACCTATTTTTTAGGGAATAGGGAGCAGAGAACTTGGAGAAACAAGTCGGGTTTTTATGAGGATTTTCTGATATTACAGATATTTCTATCGTAAAAACCCGACTTCTAGGATTATCGTCAAACTTACATCTATTAATACTAAAAAAATCGGAACTATGCACTTTATTATTAAATTAAGCAAGCTTTGTAATTTACGCTGTAATTACTGTTATGAATATGCAGAGCTTGCGAATAAAGAAAGAATGTCCTTGGATAACTTAGAATTTTTTTTCCGAGGTTTAGCAGAATATATTCATTCTCAACCCAACCCAGACGAGTTTAAACCTCATTTTATTTTACATGGAGGCGAACCACTATTATTACCTCCAGATTATCTACGTAGTTTTGTACAAATTCAGGAAAAATATCTGGCTTCTAGAGGAATTGAATATTCCAATTCGGTACAAACTAATTTAGTTCATTTACCTCAACGTACTATTGATTTACTCAAAGAACTTAATCTTCATTTAGGTATTTCTTTTGATGTTTTTGGTCATCAAAGAGTAGACATAAAAGGAAAAGATAGTCAAGATAGAGTATTACCAAATATTCAGAAACTAATTGATAATGAAATTCCCTTTGGTGCAATTACCGTTTTACATCGTCAAAATTATCAGAATGCATTACAAACTTTTGATTTTTACAATCAATTGGGTGTAGATTATCGTATTTTACCAATTTTTAGTCTTGATTCAGAAACAGATGAAAGAGTGAAAAATCTTGCTCTTTCACCTCAAGAAATTATCCAAGTATATCAACAAGTTGCTAAAAAACAGTTTGCTTCAGGAAGAATCAAAATTTATCCTCTTTACGATTACTTTACCGCTGCATCGAGGTATTTATCAAACCAAAAAATTGCCGAATATAATCCAGCTAAAAGAGAATGGGCTTTGATTATTAACATTAATGGAGATATTTATAATGATGGTGAAGCTTATCTTCCCGAAGGTTTGATGGGAAATGTTTTTCAACAGTCCCTAACAGAAATATTTACTTCTTCACAATACCAACAAGTTTGTCATATTAGAACACAACGCACTTTAACTTGTCGTCAATGTCCCTTTGATTTAACTTGTAATCAATTACCAATTGCAGAAGCTTGTCCCAGCGAAAGAACTTATAGTAAAACTGGGGAATTAATTTGCGCGATCGCAAAACCGATGATTGAATTTATGATTAGGGAAATTGAAGCAATCGATGCTGCTCAATTGCTGTTAAAATCTTACAGTTACTTATCAAATCCCGTAACTGCTAAAGTTACATTAGTTTAATAGGGAACAGGAAAAAGGAAATAGGGAAAATTGATTTATCTTATTTACCAAAGTCTCTTTCTAAATCGTGAATAACTGTTTCGATATACCATTCCTCAGACATTCCTGGATAATAAAACTTTGCTTGTTCGATTAATCTTTGAGCAATTTCCCATTGCCCACCGACTAATCGTAACAACCGATAACGTAACTTTTCATAGTCGTTTTTTTGATTAACAGGAGCAGGAGAATGTATCTTTCTCAAGTTATCTAAAACTTGTTGATAATTATCCCAATCTTGCTTTTCACAATATATACTTGCTGCTCTTTGAAAATCAGTAATGGCTTGGGGAATTTCTTCCATGCGAACATAACATAAACCCCGATTATAGAAAGCTGTCGCACTATGAGAATTGATTTCCAAAGCTTTGTTATAATCTTCAATTGCACCCAAATAATGACCAATAGCTTGATAAGCATTGCCTCTAGCAACATAAATTAAATCATCATCAGGCTGCATTTTTAAAGCTTGATTAAAATCAGCTATTGCCCCTTGATTATCCCCCAATTGTAAACGTGCTTTACCCCGGTTACGATAAACCACAGCAGCGTCAAAATTCAACTGTAACGCGGTATTAAAATCTGCAATTGCTTCTCGATATTTTCCTTGCTTACAATATACAACTCCACGACAGCAATAAGCTTTTCCATCCTGAGAATCTGCTCGTAAAACCCAATTTAAATCTTCCATCGCTTCTTGGGTATTACCTCGTTCTGCTTTCTCCAACAAAGCGTTAAAATAATCTTGCTCAGATATTATTTCTCTAGTTGGTAATTGTGGCTTTTCTACCACAAACGTTTGTTGAGGGGGTTTTAGCTGCTTTAACTTCTCCAAAACCAGCTTTGCATTTTCAGTATCCTTCTGCTCCAAATATAACTCAGCCGCTTTTTTAAAACTTGCGATCGCGCTTTGAATATTTCCCAATTTCCGCTCTATCACTCCCTTAAGATTATAAGCAGCAGCTTTGCATGAATTAAGTTCAATAGCGCGATCGACATCCTTCAATGCACCGGGTAAATTTTTCAACGCTAACCTTGCTAAAGCGCGACAATAATATGCTTCTACACTATAAGGATTTCGTTGCAAAACTTGATCGTAATCGAAAACAGCTTGGGGAATATGTCCCAAATCGTAGTATGCTAAACCTCGTTGATAGTAAGCCTCAACAAACTCCGGATTGACTTCTAGCGCACGAGTAAAATCCTCAATAGCGCCAGCATAATCCTTAGAGCGTACCTTAATCAATCCTTGCTCGAAAAATTCTTGTCCCATTACAGTTAACACTTAACTTACTGAATAATTATAGATACTTATCCTAACTGAAGAATTATGAATGGGTAATTGGTAATTGGTAATTGGGAATGGGTAATTGGTAATTGGTAATTGGGAATGGGTAATTAAATCCGTGAAATCCGTGAAATCCTTTTTAATCCGTGGTGGGGAATGGATAATTTATTTTTATAATTATAACTCCCAACAACTATTAATTAGTTAGTTAGTTAGTTAGTTAGTTAGTTAGTTAGTTAAATATTTCAATCTAAAATCTAAAATCTAAAATCCAAAATTGCTATGTCCGATTTCATCTACCACTACCCAACTTTATATCCAGGAATATTACTAAAACGCTACAAACGATTTTTTGCAGATGTACAACTTACTTCTGGGGAAATTGTTACAGCACACTGTCCAAATACGGGACCTATGAAAGGAGTATATATTCCTGGAAATCCTGTACAATTATCAAAAACTGATAATCCCAAACGTAAATTAGCCTACACTTGGGAAATGATTCAGTTACATGATAACGAACCAACTTGGGTAGGAGTTAATACAGGTTTACCAAATAAAATTATTAAATTAGCGCTACAAAAATATATCTTTCCAGAATTAGGAAGATACGACGAAGTGAAAAGCGAAGTTGTTTACGGACAAGATAGAAAAAGTCGGGTAGATTTCTGTTTACTTTCTGAAGAAAAAGCCATTAATTTATCAAATCAACTCGATACTACTCCCTTCCCGCTAGAAGATTGCTGGAATAAAAACCGCAGAGACAAGGCAGTGCGTTGCGGAGGTTCCCTCCGTTATAGCAACTGCCGCGCTGAGAACGCAGAGGAAAGAGCTAAAGAGAGATTAGTCATTTTAGACGGGAATAAAAGTAATTATGTAGAAATAAAAAACAAGTCATTATTAATGAAAGATAATCGTCCAATATATTTAGAAGTCAAAAATACAACTTGGACGGATAAAAGATTAGCCTTATTTCCCGATACAGAAACAACAAGAGGACAAAAGCACCTACGAGAATTAATGGCAATTTTACCTCAAAATCGTGGAGTCATGCTTTACTTTATTAACCGTAGCGATTGCACTCATTTTGCACCCGGAGATAATGCCGACCCCATATATGGTAAATTATTACGACAAGCTTTATCTATGGGTTTAGAAGTATTACCCTGTCGCTTTGAAACCACACCCGTAGGTGTTAAGTATTTGGGATTAGCAGAATTGCAAATTTAATAACTCCTAACTCCGGTGGTACTAACTCCCGTACAGACGTAGCAGTGCTACGTCTCTACAACAACTCCTAACTCTCTTCCCTCTACGCAAAATCCAAAAAAGAAACACTACCCGCTTCGATTCCAGTTAATAAAGCTAAAGTTTCACCTTTATGACTAATCCAAGTGTCGTTGAGATTATTACCTATACCTTGATTAGCAGTAATATCCTGCAAATTTAAACCACTAGATAATACTAAATAATCTTCACCTATTACAAAATCCGTAATAGTATCAATTCCTTCCCTCGATGCTAAAACAAAGTTATCACTACCACCACCGCCGGTTAATGTATCGTTACCAAAACCACCTTTAATAGTATTAGCACCATCGTTACCTATAATTACATCATCGTAACGAGAACCGATGATATTTTCTATGTTGCTCAGACTATCTTCAGGAGTATTTTTATTAATAATTGCGTCGTACCAAATATCAGCAACTTTGTTGTAACCTTCTACAGTCAGATGAACTCCATCCTGTAAATCATTAGATGTTAACCCGCTAAAAATATCGACAAAAGTTACATCTTTACCAAATGCTGGTTTACTATCAGCAATACCCGGTATGTGAGAATTAAATGTTATTACCTGCTGCTGTTGTTCTTCTGTTCTACTAATTGGTGGAATCGAACTTACTAAAAGTTGAGTATTTGGTAATTGATAAGTAATTTTGTCAATCAAATTATTAAGACGACTGGGTGCAGTACTCATATCGTCCTCTCGGAGTATGTCATTAGTACCAATCATCAACAGTACTACATCAGGTTGAGCATCATTTAACCAACCATCCACAGCGTTCGTAATGTCACCTATTCTCCACCCACTAAATCCAGCATTATCGCGATCAAAACCTTCGGTACCTGTTGCATGAGGTCCCACAAAATCTACATTTAAATTATTATTAATAAATGATTGCCATAAATCATCGCGGTAAGCACCTAAATCCCAACTTCCCCAACCTTCTGTATTAGAATCACCCAAAGGCATAATTTTGAGCGGTTGTGCAGAATTAGTGGTAAATTTGTGAGTTACTTTACCAGTATTTAAGTCTGCAAAAATACCAGAATTTGCTGCATCATAAGTAATAGTATCTATGCCGTTACTGCCGGAAAAAGAACTATTACCCGTACCACCATCAATCAAATTATTATTATTAACTGTAGAAATGGGAACTAGCTCCAAGTAATTAAGATTAAAAGAACTGGAGAACATATCCAAACGCATTTCATAACTACCTGCATCCAGAGAGAAAGTGTTAGAAGCGACATCTTGCCAATTCCACCAACCACCAGTATTACCAAAATTAAAATTCTCTTGTTTTCCTGCAATAGTTGCTTGAAAATTATGATTTTCATCCACAGCAGAAGCGACACGGGACACTAATTTATAAACTCCCGATATCGGAACAGTAACATCATAAGTTAACCATTCCCCTGGCTCAATCCAACCAAGGGAATAACCACCATCAACATCGTTACTGTATGCAATATCAACATCATCAAAGCGGTATTCTCCACCGCTATTACCCAATGTGTTATCGATACCATATTTATAATTTTCTGCTTCAATACGAATTGAATTCATATTTTCCTCGAAATTTTGTCTCTTTTTCGTCAATAAAAGCAAAATTAGGGAAAATAGAGTCATTTAATCCGAAAAAAACATCAAAATGCGGTTAATTATAATTTTGTAGTAAATTTTAGCAAAAAAGAATTAATTGTTAGCAATTAATACAGATTGTAGGATATGTGATGGCGGAACGGTTAATTCTTATGGTAAGGAATGGCCGCAACTACTCCCTTCCCGCTCTATAATTACCTATCTCTTTTTATTTCTTTCCTCTGCGCTCTCTGCGCGGCAGTTGCTACAACGGAGGGAGCCTCCGCAACGCACTGCCTTGTCTCTGCGGTTTTTTTTAATCGGTAATCATAAAGCCGGGAAGGGAGTAGCTGTAGGGTGTGTGAGGCTACGATTAAATTTGAACGGTTCTATAAGACTTGTAGCGTCACGCACCACCCGCATATTGTGACTAACTAATTCTATGTTTAAAATGTGCCAGTTGCGGCCATTCCTAAAATTATTTAAAAGTTTCTAAAAAATCGGTATCTAAAGACCAACTTTCATCTATAAATTCCATGTTTTGATTATAAATTAGAGTTAGTTCACCTATCCTAACTTGATTATTATTTTCAGCTTGAAGAACAAATTTTAGTTGAATAAATCGTTTTTGACGGTTCACTCCGATTGAACTAGTAACTAGCTCTGTTTCTAAGTTACGTGGTAAAACTATTTGCTCATAGTAATTATCTCTTTCATCCCAGTAACCACGTACTTTATAATCGCACAATTCCAAGTGTTCTTTAATTAATCCATTAGTTGTCTGTTGTCTCATAGATTTCGTCGGCTTGAATATCCGCCCATTGTTTGGGTAGACTTTTCATTGAATTTTTGAGTTAGTTGGTAAGTAAATTATACCTTGATAAGATGGTGCGTTACGCTGTCCCTAACAGCAGCCTACAAAAAACAAATTAAATAATTGATTTAGAATATTATTAATACTGTACGCAATTTATCTAATCAGTAATTATGACTACAGAGAAAAGTTTAATGGAAAGCGAGTCAGAACATAAACATAATCATAATGTTACAGAAACATCGATAGTAGAATTACTAGAAGAAATTCAAACAACACCTAGAGAATATTGGTCTAATTTACTGCAAATTATGCGACTATTTCGCGAAAGTGTCACCAAAAATAGTCAATTACCTGATATTTCCAAAGAAGAAAATCATCGACTCATACAACAGCATATTGCATTAAGTGAATTAACACAGGAGTGGATACAAGAAGGTGATGAAATAGAACAAACTGAAACTTGGGAATATTTAAAGCAGAAACTTGATGAAAATCGATAATTGACCGCTATATGAGTAAGTTAATTATATTAGATAGCGGTCCGTTGGGAATGGTGACGAATCCTAAAGCAAGTTCTGTGGAGTGTCAAGAATGTAAGCTCTGGTTAGATAATTTACCAGTCAGAGGTTATGAAATTGTCTTACCAGAAATTACCGATTATGAAGTGCGACGTGAGTTGTTAAGGGCTGGTAAATCAAAGGGAATTAAACGTCTCAACCAGTTGAAAGCTGCTGTTAGTTATCTTTCTATTAATACAGAAGTGATGCTTTTAGCCGCTCAATTATGGGCAGAAGCAAGACGTGCGGGTAAACCAACAGCAGATTCTAAAGCACTTGACGGAGATGTAATTCTTGCTGCACAAGCTAAATTAGAAGAGATTAAGGGAAATGAAGTTCAGATAGTGACTACAAATGTTGGTCATTTGTCGTTGTTTGTTGATGCGCGAGAATGGCGGGAAATTTGAGGTGAAACATCCTTTTAAGATTTCATGAGAAGTTCTTTTTTGCAAACGACTCTATTGTGCCAAAGGCACACCTAGCAGTGAATACTATCGTTCAACCCAACCTACAATTCTCCTTAACTGAACCGTATTGTGTTAAAAACCCGAAAACGCATAAGATTCTCAGTCCATTTTAATGGACTTTTGCTTTTAGACTGGGACTTACAGTCCCAGGCTTAGACTCCTAATTATGAAATAAAGTTAGAGGGGGACTGCTAACAACAATTAACAGTGATTCTGCTAATAATAAAGGGTCTACATATGAAGCTGCGCGAGTAAGCACCCTTTTACTCCCAACTATAGTTAGATAATTTACCCAAAAATAACATCGCTCCGACAATATTTACTACTAAGCTTAAACTATCATTTAATGAGTCACCTAAACGTAGTTTTCTTTTTTTATTAGTAGTAGATATAGCTTGTTCATTGCTTTCTGATTTATCTTCACTATTGAATGGTGTATTTAAACTATTTTTTTTCGGCAATATTTCTAATTTAATTTCGCTATTGTCTGGATTATCTGATGGTAATTCAGATTCGTTTATGTGGGATAAAATATGATTATGGCTATCTAATATCTGAGTAACTAGCAAATTTGATAAAACCTGGGATTTTTGATTAATTTCAGCTTGATTTATTTCGTTATTAATTAAATTTGAATTTTTATTTATAGCTGAATTTAAATCTTCTTCCTGGTTGAACTGACTAAGTTTTGCATCTTCCATTCCTCGTAATTCTATTTCAAATTGTAAAGGGACTTTTAAAATCAAAGATACAAACATCTTCTTGCCTTCTAATTGATAATTTGATTCGGGGATGGTAGACATAATAATTATTCCTTGATTTTGAACGATAAATTCTATAGATTTGATGGAAATAATTCACACCATCCTCGTTTTTGATAGTGTGAATGTTGAGCCAAGAACAATCTAGGAAGAAACGACAAACTATTTACTATTTAATTTCTACTGATTGCATGACATTTTCGTTGTCTGAACTATTATTCTCACAGCCATTTTGGGGATAGCACACAGGTGCTTTGGCTCTGACTCCCGGTTCTAACAGCAAGTCGGGTTCAATTACAACAGGCAATATCTGCTTATTAATAGGTACTGGATTGATGTAAACCGTCGTATTGATCGTAATGGGAACATTCAATTTAACCGGAATGGTGAACTCGCATTCACAGTAGTTTTTGTTGGCATGATTTTGTGTGTAAGTCATGGTTTTTGTACTCCAAAATGGTAATTAATTAGTTGTGGGATGTTATTATCTATTAGTTGCATGGCAAGGCTTCTTGGCTTTGATATGGTAGTTGTGGCTGATGCTCAAATTGGGGATAGCACGCAGGTGCTTTGGCTCTGACTCCCGGTTCTAACAGCAAGTCGGGTTCAATTACAACAGGCAATATCTGCTTAGTAATAGGTACTGGATTGATGTAAACCGTCGTATTGATCGTAATGGGAACATTCAATTTAACCGGAATGGTGAACTCGCATTCACAGTAGTTTTTGTTGGCATGATTTTGTGTGTAAGTCATGGTTTTTGTACTCCAAAATGGTAATTAATTAGTTGTGGGATGTTATTATCTATTAGTTGCATGGCAAGGCTTCTTGGCTTTGATATGGTAGTTGTGGCTGATGCTCAAATTGGGGATAGCACGCAGGTGCTTTGGCTCTGACTCCCGGTTCTAACAGCAAGTCGGGTTCAATTACAACAGGCAATATCTGCTTAGTAATAGGTACTGGATTGATGTAAACCGTCGTATTGATCGTAATGGGAACATTCAATTTAACCGGAATGGTGAACTCGCATTCACAGTAGTTTTGATTGGCATGATTTTGTGTGTAAGTCATAGTTTTTGTACTCCAAAATGGTAATTAATTAGTTGCTGTAATTAGAAGTTGTGGTCTGTTCCACCCTTTCTGATTAGTTATAGAATTTGAAAGAATCAACTTATGCAGTTATAAATTCTAGATTTTCATTAGACATCTCCGAAAAAGAATGTAGAGACGCGAAATTTCGCGTCTCTACAAGGTTTCTGGATGACGCATAATTAATTTCCACCAGATGTCTATTATAAATACAAGAGTCGGAGGCTCTATATTCTGGTGGAACTAGTGTTTGGAGGCTACTCTTAGCAATTATTGCAACTGGTGCAAGATGTGAATTCAGAAAAACTTTCAATTTCAAATTAAAATATACAATACTTCATGAAATTATTTTTGATTAAAAATATGACTTTTTATTCCATAAGTTAAGTAGTCATGCAAAATTAATTAGACATTCCGAAGAATTGAGAACCTTGCGATGAACCGCACCCTCCGGGAGAAGCTGCGCGTTTACGCAGTATAGCGAAGCTAACGCTTCGGACAATACACAATTAATTTTGCGTAGGTACTTATTTCTAATAAAACAATTATTTATAGGCAAAACTATATATATATGTCAGTACATTAACTTACATAAAAATCAGTATTTCTAAGTGAATATACATATTTTTTCCTATTAAGGCATAAATCATTTCCGAAAAAAACATATCCCGATTATGGAAGACTTTATATAATACTTTTTAGTTGTAAAAGGCTTTACTATAATCTGTAAACCTACTTATAACGTCGAAAAGCAAAAATATTTATCCCAGGAAAAGAATTATGTCTAATAACGCTTACACTACTGGTGAAAATCTTTTAGAATTGCAAGAAAATATTACAGCACATTTGACTCAAGGATATGACTTGATTGATGTTGCATACGGTGATGGTACTTGGGTTGGAGTTTATCAAGATATACCTAATAATAGTGGTTATATTGCCGCAGCTAGTATTGATCAACTAACACAAACAGTTCAAGAACAATGGACACAAGGAGGATATCGCTTAGTTGATGTTGAATACGGTGATGGTATTTGGTTTGGAACTTTTCAAGAAGATTTTGGTGCTAATACTTATAGCAAATCAACTAGTCTTACCGAACTTACAGAAGATATTTCAGAACTATGGAATAAAGGATATGACTTAGTTGATGTTGAATACGGTGATGGTATTTGGTTTGGAGTTTTCCGAGATGTTCCTGGTACTGGTGATTATGTTACCGCAACCACTATTAGTGAATTTCAAGAAAAAATTCAACAACAATGGAATCAAGGATATGACTTAGTTGATGTCGAATATGGTGATGGTATCTGGTTTGGAGTTTTTCAAAAGGATTCTACTATTACCAGTGGTTATAACACCACAAGCAGTTTTGATGAACTTACACAAGGTATTAATCAAAGATGGGGTGAAGGATATGAATTAGTCGATGTTGAATACGGTGATGGTATCTGGTTTGGAACTGTTGAAAAAACCGTCGAAATTGATACGTCTAGCTTCGACGACTTTTTCAATGTATTTACAGAAGGTCAATTATCATTGGATGTGTCAAGAGCTGCAATAATTTAGATATTATGGTTTGACAACTGCGTTTAGGAAAACCTTAGCGATTGGAGCATTTGAGGATGCATAAACTTACTTGAATTAAATTTTCGTTAAAAGCTTTTTAATATAAGTTAATGAATCTTGAGAAATTTTAGATTGTGTATTGAGCCAGTTATCAGCTTGGTTTGTACTTTTTTGAGATGCGATAATTAAAGCTTTCCAAGCTTGTACTTCCGAACGATTAGGATTTACTTGTAATGCTGCATCAATACGATTTTCTAATCTTCCTGTATCGACTTTGAGTAAATTTTTGATTTCTACGGTGTTTTGCGGTGATGCTTCAAATACTTTTAAAGCTTCTCCCCATCTGCCATCAATTAAGTAAGCTAATACTTGTTGGGAAGGACTTGCCCAACTGGTATCGGCTAATTTTTTGGTAAGCTGAGAATGCAAGCGAATTAAATCGATTTGTGCTTGTGCTGCTGATGATATCTTGCCTTTTTGCTGTTTTTGGATAAATTGCAACCATTGCTCAGCTGGTGTCCACAGTCCACTCTGAGCGATTAATAATGCATCTTTGTATGCTCCATCGTTCAAACCTGGGGGTTTGAGAGTGATTTCAGATAGTTTAATCGGGTTAATGACGTATTCGCTTGGTTGAACTTGATAAACTCGCAGACGTGGTTCTAAACCCACTGTTTGACGTACTACTAATTCCTTCTCTTCATCACCAGTTACCTGCTCCCATTCAGGTAAATCTCCGGTGGGACTTGTCCAGGATATCATTTGTTGGAGACTGCGGCGATCGCGATTGTAATGAAGGATGTAACCGTAAGCTGTCTGGTTGGTACCCCAAGAGCGATCGCCACGTAAATAATACCAAATTCCCTGTAGTGGTGCATCTTTGTCAAAGCGTCCAATTTCACTTATGGGTAGAGGAATGCTCGAACCTGGATTTTTTTCGACATTTGCATCTATCAAAGGTGCGATGACTTCATCTTCTTCTGGTCCGGTAACGGAAAATTGGCTAGTTAAATGATAGTATTTTTTAGTGGGGGAACGCCATTCAAAATCTGTTGCTAAATGATAAGTCCGCAGTTCAATTATATTTTGACAATCAGAATGACAGTTATTGCGTTTGCGAAAAACGGGTAATAAAAAAGATTCATCAGTATCGCTTTCTAAAGCAATAATTTCTCCAGTTATACGTTTTTGTTTTTGAATTTCGCTTTGAATTTGCTTTATTGTATGCGGACGTTGTTCTGGAGTGGAACCAACTTTTACCCATCCAGGAACAAAATCATTTAACCAACTTACTTGTTGCGGATTAAATATAAATAAAATACTAATCCAACCCAAAGCTATAACTAAACCCCCACTTGCCAATAAAATTGCGATCGCTAACATTGATGTCGCCATTTTTTTGTGTTTTTCGATTTTCTGACGACGACTTGAATAGGAACGAATTCCTGTAGAAGCGACAGTTTTATCCTGAATATTTTTTTGAGATTTTTTAATTTTTTTACGGAGTTTGCGAACTTTAGTATTAGGCTGTTTACCAGTTTTTTTATCATAATTTGATGATGGTGAGGTTTTTGTCATACTAATCTTGACTCGCTTTTGGATGGGGATTGGGAATTTTGAATTGACTCCACATTTTGTTCAATTTAAAATTGTTAGGTGGGTAAGTTTGATAGTTATTTTTCTTAGTGCGTTAGGAGATTACTCGTTTTCCGCACTCAAGATTACTGAAAAAAAACCGCAGAGACGCAGCGAAAAGTGTGGTCTTGGGGGTTTCCCCCATGAACAACTTTTCAAGACAGAGAACGCAGAGGAAAGAGGTTTCATAGAGAATGGGATAGGGGTAATCAAAAGGTTTTCAAATTAATTAAATATTTTGCAAAGCTTTTGATTTACCGTAACAGTAGTAGCTTTTTCTTTTATACACTTGCTTCAGAAATATTGCCCAAAAGTTTTCAAATCTATTTTTATAAAAATTCCGTATAATCACTCATGCCATTAATATAAAAAATTGAATAAGCTCAACCGTTGTATATAAACAGAGTTTTGAAAGTTGAACAACAGTAAAATTTCGCTGATTATCTGTTTTTTAGCTGCGGGAATTACCGGATTTCCAGATAAAGCAATGTCTGAAGAACAGGTTTCTGTAGATTTATCTATACCTACAGAAGGAGTAATGGAAACACAACAGTTCAAGATTTCTCAACCATTTGTGCCATCTGGGGATGAAAATCCCATGGGACAAGTTAATTCGGTGTCGCAATTTTCCGATGTACAGCCTACAGATTGGGCGTTCCAATCTTTACAATCATTAGTGGAACGTTATGGATGTATAGCAGGTTATCCAAATGGAACTTATCGAGGAAACCGGGCTTTAACTCGTTATGAATTTGCTGCGGGTTTAAATGCTTGTTTGGAAAGAGTCAATGAATTAATTGCGACAGCAACAAGTAACATCGTTACGAGTGAAGATTTAGCAACTTTACAAAGATTACAACAAGAATTTGGTGCAGAATTAGCGACATTAAGAGGACGAGTTGATGCATTAGAATCTCGTACTGCTGAGATTGAAGCCAATCAATTTTCCACAACCACCAAACTCAGTGGAATTGCAATTATCGGTATTCAAGGACGTGGTGCAAATCGCGGTGATATTGCTCCTAGAGATGGCGTAAAGGATACTAATGACCCAAGTACTAATACTAATATAATTAACTTTAATCAGCTATATTTGACCAGTCAATTTACACCACGTAGTTTTTTAGTAACAGGACTTTTGGCTGCGAATGGTTCCACAAGCCCTAAATTAAGTAATGATTTTATACTTGGTTATGAAGCTCCTCCAGGAAACGATTGGACTTTAAGCGACCTACATTATCACCAACTTTTGAGTAAAAAATTGGCAATGATGGTAGGAACCAAAGGTGTTGATATGATACGTGCATTTCGAGGTCCCAACCGTGCCGAAGATGCAGCCAACGGACCTTTATCATGGTTTGCTCAAAGAAACCCAATTTTGAATTTGGATTTTGAAAATGGTGGAATTGCTTTTGATTGGCAAGTTGCTAAAAGTGCCAGTGTACAAGCAATTTATAGTGCTAAAGATATCGCAAATCCCGGACAACGTGGAGGTTTATTTGATGGAAACACCACTGCTGCGGCACAATTATTATTAACACCTGCGAAGACGTTAGATGTAAGTTTATATTATGTTAATAATTATTCGCCGAATGGTTTTTTATCAACTTTTGCTGGTGATAGCTGTTTAACTGCTTTAAATTGCTTTGCGGGAACTTCCAGTCCTTTGCAAACAAATGCCGTTGGTGCTACCGTCAATTGGGAAGTTACGCGAGGAATTACATTAGGTGGTTGGGCTGGTTATACTAATTCTCAGATACCTGGAGAATCGGGAGATGTCGAGACTACAAACTACATGGTTTATCTCAACTTTCCCGACTTATTTGGTAAGGGTAATTTAGGTGGAATTTATGTCGGACAACCACCAAAAATTGTTAGTAGTAACTTATCTGGAGGTAATAATGTACCAAACCTTTTAAATGGAGGAAATGGAAGCGAAGGTGGACAACCGGGTACAACCACTCATATTGAAGCTTTTTATCGTTGGCGATTGAACGATAATATGAGTCTAACTCCAGGAATTATTCACATTATAGAACCCGGTCATACACAAGATAGCGACTCAGTTACTATTGGTATTTTACGGACTAGTTTTACTTTTTAGGGAGTAGGGAACAGGGAACGAAGGGAACAGGGAGTAGTCAACAATAATTAATCACTGGGACGTGATATAGCTGGCTAGCATACTCTCCCAGTTTAGCTTTGTTAACTATCCTTAATTAGAAAGGGCAGCGATATCATAGAATATTTTCTACTGTTAATCCTATTTCCTGTCCATAGGATAGTTCAAGTGTGTGACCATCTGGATCTTGCAAAAAAGCCCAATACCCGATTGGATATCCAGAATCTTTTGGTTCCTCAAGCAGAACACCTTCCTCTTGTGCCTTTTCACAAAGAGTATTCATGTGTTCGCGACTTTTACAACCAACTCCAAGATGTGCTATCGGAGATAGAATACTATGCACTGAATCTGTTTGAATAAGAACGATCGCAAAAGGACGAGTACCGTCAGAAAGCCAGGCAACAATTACACCCGTTTCTGCATCAATGCGACGATGAATAACCTGCATTTCAGCATAAGTTGAGTAGAAATTGATACTTTTGTCAATATTCGTGACGGGTAGTGCTATATGAGTAAATCCAATATCAATCATTACAGCTTGTATCTCCGATAATATGAAGATTTTGCGGTCAAATGTTATTATTCAAAGTTTTGAGTTGCAGATAACTCTATTGTATTTGAAGGTTTCTGAAACGGGCAGTTTGCGACTAAAATTGTTACCTAAACTAGACTACCTAAACCAATACATTACAAAAAATTCATATAGTTGATGATTAAGTTAGTCAAATATACTCCATAGCATTGATAATCTCACAACAATTAAATTAATAGTTTATTCCCGTATTTTCTCTATTGAAATAATAACTTGTTTAATAGTAAATTTTGGGTAGTTGCGTTAAAGGCATATTTTATAAACATCATTTTTTTTCAAGTGTATCTATGAATAGCGTATATCGACTGAAGAGGAATTCTCATTTAATTAATTTTTGCAAAACAGCGCAGTAAACATTTTTAAAATCAAAATTCATCTTGTCTTGTATCTAGTTTTTTTTATCAAAAAATAGTATTTAATGATGGCTTGATTTGGAATATTTTTTTGATATTAAAACAAGATTTTTACTTACATTTTAGAAACAATTAGAGATTAAAATGCCTCAAAATCTTTCTTGTCTGCTTGGGTTACTTTTAGCAGTTGGTTCTGCTTTGGTTGCAATTCCATCTCAAGCGCAAACAGCAGCTAATTCAAACAAGGACATTACAAAATCTTCTCAATCTGCCATTGCAAATGATGCAGTTAAAACATCAAATTTAAGCGATTCTAGTAGTTTAAATCAAGATAAGGCTACTAATATTTCCCAATCGCAACCTGAAGACTCTTCTACTACCAATATTCAGAAACCTGAACGTACAAGGATTCCTGTTTATAGTAGAATTGGGTTTGGATTGAGTCAGTAATCAAATCTTGTTTATTAACAAACAATTTATGTAGAGACGAGCTTATTGCTACGTCTCTTTGTGTTTTTGTATTTTAAAAGATGTTTATATGTTTTAAAGATACTATTTCACCGACTTCTCTATACAAATTTAAATATCTGGAGACGTAGCATTGCTACGTCTCTACATTATTAATTACTTTCCAACACAAACTTGTTCATAACGTTTCCCTGCGCTTTCCCAGGTAAACTCTGTTTCAACTAATTTTCTCGCATTATTAGATAATTCTGCTCGTAATTGCGGATTTTCAAACAGCTTACTAATAGCGTTGACATATTCTTGCGGTTTATTGGCACGCAAAGCCCGTAACTCAACATTGCCAACGTCTACAGCCAATCCTTCCAAACCGCGATCGCTACCGACGACGGGTATACCAGCAGCCATTGCTTCTAAGGTTTTGTTTTTGATTCCGAATCCAGTCCGCATCGACACTACACAGACGGTGGATTTGTGCAGGTATTCTGCCATTGAAGGGACTTTTCCCGTGACGTTGACTCCGGGGTTATCTTTGAGGGCTAACACCTCTGCAACGGGACGAGAACCTACAATATCAAAAGTTGTATCGGGGTAAAGTTTCTGGATTTCCGGTAATACTTCGTTACAGAAAAAGCATACGGCATCAATATTTGCTAAATTGTCCATTGCACCGATAAAAATTAAACGGTGTCCTCCTGGATCTGCTTTCCGATAAGGAAACATCACCAAATCTACACCGTTAGGAATTACCGTAATTTCACTGTTAGAATTAAATTCCCGCAGTTGAATTTTATCTTCTTCAGTTGTCGCTACAATTGCCGAAAATTTACCGCAGTAGTTTTTTTCGTAACGACGCAGCAATGGTAAATTAATTTTATCTCGCAAAGAATTTTCAGATATACGATTTTGCAATTGATTGAGACAAGTCCCGTATACTGAACTGTGAACGTTGACTATAGTACGTACCTTGTGATGAAAATGGGGACGCACGTAGATTTCATTAACACTGTGTTCGCTAGTCACAACATCACACTTACCCGATTCCACATAAGCATCAATCCAATTTTGCATATCCACAGAGTAGCGATTTAAGACGGAAGGGGGAATACCTTCACTGACGAATTTAGTTAGACGCTGAATTTTTTTCAGTATTCCTCCGGTGGTACCAGAGTCATGGGGACGATTAAAAAGGACTAGTTCATCCACACAATCCCGCAATCCGGCTATTTCTGTTTCAGTAACATCAGGTTCGGATTGAGTCGCCAAAATTACACAGTGATTCCGTTGTAAATACTTAAGTAAATTAAAAGTTCTAACTTGAGTACCACCGCGAGTAGGTGGATAAGGAAATGTAGAAGATAACATTAAGATATTCATGGCGATTACCAATAATTAAAGTTGAAATAATTGGAGGAAGTTTAATTTTGGATTTAAAAATATCCGGAAAAATCAGTTAATTATGAATAAATACAGCGAACAATAATTAATTATTGCTAATTCAAATACTATCATATACCTTCAAAATGATTAATGCCAAATATTTAGAATTATAACTATAATTAAGGAATATTTATAACCATAAAAAAAACGACTATATGTTTGTTGTACATCAAATGTTAATCAATTAGTTTAGGATAAATAAATGAATATTTTATTGATGGGTTATTACGGATTTCATAATGTTGGCGATGATTTATTTTTACGCCAATTAATTGATTATTTTGCCAAAAAGCAAGAAGTTAATCAGATATTTGTATTTTGCCAAGAAGATTATTACGAACGCACTACAGATAAAGTTAGTTTTTTTGCAGCTAATAAACTATCTAAACTGAAAAGACTTTCTGTAATTTTACAAAGTGATTGTTTAATGTGGGGTGGTGGAACTTTAAATATAAAAGATAAACCAACTAATTTATTAAGGTTACAGTCATTAGTCAAATGGACTGGAAAAAAGTTTTGCTTTCTTGGTGTTGGTTTAGAAACCATGAATTCGGATGAAAAAGATAGGAAAAGCAAGATTTTTAAAAATGCCGATTTACTCTATTTAAGAGATAAACAATCTTACGAAGTAGCTTTGCAGAAACTTAAGCCGGTTAAAGCTTGTTGTTTGGGTGGTGATTTGGCATTTTTGGATTTAAATTATTATCAACCTTATATAAAAGAAAATAAATCCAGCGAAATCAAAAATATTTCCTTCTCTGGAAAATTTTGGTGGGGTGAAGGAAGAGGTGAATTTTACGGACAACAGTTGATGCAGTTTGTGAAAAAGTATAATTCAGTAATCCATTTATTACCAGCCCATGTGGGAGAAGAAAGGAACGATAATAAATTTCATCATTTACTTAAAAAATACTTACCTTCAGATAACTATAAACTGCATAATTGGGAGAAACCAGCAGAATTTGTCGAGATTTTAAGTCAAATGGATTTTCATTTCGGCAACCGTTTACACTCGATAATATTAGCGGATATTCTTGGTGTACCTAGTGTTGGGATTAGCGGTGCTAATACAAAAATTCAACATTATATTGATAAATCAGAAGTGCTTCCAGAATTAAGATTGTTAGATTTTATGGAACCGATAGAAGTAGGTACTATTGAAAAAATATTTAGAGAATATGAAAAGCCTACTGAATTTATTTTAAATGAGTCTAAGACAGCGAAAATAGGGGTGGAGTTAGTTTTTCAGAAAGGATAAAGGTTAAAGGTCAAAGGTCAAAGGTGAAAGGTATAATAACTCCTAACTCCGGTGGTACTAACTCATAACTCCCGTAGAGACGTAGCATTGCTACGTCTCTACAATTCATAACTCCTAACTCCTAACTCCTTTTATTATGTCTAAAGTTAGTATTTGTATTCCGACATTTAACCGTATTGATTTACTACCTTTCGCGATTGAAAGTGTACTTCAACAAACTTATCAAAATTTTGAACTGATTGTTTGTGACGATGGTTCTAGTGATGGAACTGCGGATTTAATGTCAAAGTATCAAGATAATCGGATTAAATATATCCGACATCACCAGAATATTGGGAAAAGTAATAATATGCGTTCTGGTTTTGATGCAGCGACGGGGGATTATTTTATTAAGTTTGACGATGATGATAGATTAACCCCGGATTTTATCGCGGAAACTTCTAGCATACTTGAGCAAGATTCTACAATAGATTTTGTTGGTACTGACCATTGGATAATTGATATTAATAATGTACGAGATGAAGCTAAAACTGAGGAAAATTCTCGTCGTTGGGGAAGGAAAGATTTAATTGAAGGTGTGGTAGAGAATTTATTAGAAGTTGTATTTGTGAATCAAAGTTTTCAAATTGGTGCAACTTTATTTCGTCGTCAAAGTGTAGTTGAAGTCGGGTTTATGCAGCCAAATTGGCAAAATTGTGAGGATAATGATTTATTTGTACGGTTAGCTTTGGCTGGGAAAAAAGGTTATTATCTACCAAAATTGTTAATGGAATATCGAGTTCATGCACAACAGCAAGGAATTAATCGCGCAATTCCTTATTTAAGAGATAAACAGCAGTATTTACAAAGCTATCAATTTGATTCGGAAAAGTTAGAAAAAGTTAGATTACAGCGTTTACAAGAAACACAATTATTGTTAGGTTTGCGGTTAATTGAAACTGGTGAAACCGCAAAAGGAAGAGAATTGGTTAAGAAAGGAAAGTCTTTTTCTACTGCTAAAGCATGGACTGGGTTGGGATTATCTTTGTTACCTGTAAGTGTTAGGGGTAAAGCATTTGATGTTTTGCGGAAAGTGAAAGGGTGAGTGTAGAGACGTTGCAGTGCAACGTCTCAAAATCTAAATTCATACCCGTATTTAGCAATATCAGAAATATTTAGATATAAAAGGTGGATTCGAGTCGTCCATCTTTACTATTTTTAATAACTAATTTTGCCGTAAGCGAGTACATCTCATTAAAATAAAAAAAGGAAACAAATTTATACCCTTTGCTGTCAGGTAGTGCTGACTGATATACAGGCAAGATTACCCGTATGGATACGAACGAATTAAAGTTTTTACTTAAGTTATTAGGGTGCGAAAACTACCGCACGACCTTGAGCGGCAAGGTTTTCACGTCATTTAAAGGTAAAAACACAATTTGCCAAAATTTGGGCGATCGCGATATCATCGATTACTCTCGCGAGATTGCATCTGTCAAAATTTTACCTCCCGGTCAAGCTTTATTGAAACTTGATGCAGCAGAAATTCCGATTGAGGATAAAGAACTTAAGATATTAGAGAATGTCGGTAAAGCTTCAGGTAAAGTAGCACCGAGTAAAATAAAATCTTCGTTGAAAGCTGCTGAAAAAGAAGAGATTTTAAAAAGTCTGAGCAGTCGCGGATTGATTGAAACTGAAATCAAAATTAAAAAGACGAAAGCTGAGGTATGGCTAACTGAGCGAGGAATTGAATTTTTACGAGATGATTACAACCCTAAGAAAGGGGCTAATCCTACCCTCAGTTTGGATTTATTAAATAATTACCTGCGTTTTTTACGGAAAACTCTACAGATGAAGTCGGAACAACCAGGTATTACTACGGAGTCTACTGTAGAGATTACTAATATTACTGACGAAGATATTTTACAAATCATTCAGAAATTAGATAAGGAAATAGGTACTAGAAATTATTTACCTATTTTCTACTTGCGGGAAAAATTACAACCCCCATTGTCGCGGGATGAGTTAGATAAAGCACTTTATCGCTTGCAAGCTGACGACAAAATTGAATTAAGTACTTTGCAAGAAGCTAACGCTTTTACTCCCGAACAAATTGATGCTGGTATCGTACAAAATATCGGTGGTCCGTTGTTCTTTATCTCATTTGAATAGCTATCTTTTATTTCGATTCGCTACTCACACCATAGTTTAATCATGACATCTATCGATAAGATTATTCAGCGTGAGGTCAATCCTTTTGGTCTCATAAATCCCAAACCAGGTAACTTTTGGGAAGAAAAACAAGATTCAAGTAACAGCGTTGATTCAATTCATCAAGAGGTAATAACTGAAGTTGAAGGATTTCTCGATTTAGTTATTAAAGATAATCGTAGCCGTACATTGTTACTTTTTGGTGACTCCGGTTCTGGTAAAAGTTATTTATTAGGTCGGCTCAAGCGTACTCTTAATTCTAAAGCCTTTTTTGCTTATATCGGTCCTTGGGCTAATAGCGATTATATCTGGAGACACGTTTTACGTTCTACCGTTGATAGCTTAATTCAAACTCCGGAAGGACAGCAAGAGTCGCAGTTGATGTTGTGGCTGAAAAACTTATCAGCCTTTACGAAAAGTAATAATAGTTGGTTGTTTTTGCAGAGCGATCGCCGTAAATTTATTCAACATCTCAAAAGGACTTATAACATAGCTGGACTCTACAATCCCGACTTTTTTTTTGGTGTACTGTACGATTTAACAATCCCAGAATTATATCCCATCGCTTGCGAGTGGTTGCGGGGAGATGACTTAAGCGAAGAGTCAATGCAGGCTTTAAAAGTTAGCAGATGCATTGATTCAGAAGACGCGGCTAAAAATATTTTGGCAAATCTTAGTAGAATTTCAACTCAAACTCAACCGATTGTTTTATGTTTTGACAATTTAGATAATATTCCTCGTAACCCCGATGGTTCTCAGGATTTTCAATCTTTATTCAATGTCAACACAACTATTCATAATAGCTATCTGAAAAACTTTTTAGTTATTATTAGCATTATTACTAATACATGGAAAAGAAATTCCGACCAGATTAATAATTCAGCAGACAAAGCTCGAATTGATAAAGCTTTAAAATTAAAAAATATTAATTTAGAGCAAGTAGAAGCACTTTGGGCTTACCAGCTAAAACCGTTACATCAACAAGCAGATTCACAGCCGAAATCAGCTATTTTCCCATTAACTCGGCAATTTTTAACCGAAAGTTTTCTCGGTGGTAAAACACTACCAAGAAATGCACTAACTATAGCAAAAAACGAGTATTACAGATATAAACTATCGCTGATAGATAGTACTGCAATACCGCGACAAGAAGAAAGCGCTAAAAACGTTAAAATTGGCATTAAAATTCCAGGGCAAGATAAACCTCCGTTAGTTATCACGACGACACAAGCAGCGAAAGACAAGCCAACAATTGCAGCGGAATTTGAATTAATATGGCAAAAAGAATATAATAAAATTCAGGAGAAAATCTCTAAAATTACTCTATTATCAGCACCTGATTTAATTGGTAATCTCAAAGAAGCCTTAGAAGCATTACAAGTACAAGGAATTAAACAAAAGCTTATTAGTGGTAAATATGCCGGTTATTCGTTGAGCTATTTACAGCCTGGTAAACGCGAAAGGGTAGGAATAGTTTGGACGGAAGATTCTAATATGACCAGTTTCTTTAATATTATGAATGCTTCTCTTAAAGCAATTCAAAATCAGCTTTGTGACAAACTATATCTGATTAGAATTAGTAATGTTGGAAATGGAAAGCTCAAAGGTTATCAACTGTATCAGCAGATATTCACAGGTACTCAAAATATCCATATTAAGCCCAAGTTATCTTCTGTTCATGTATTAGCTACGTATCATAGTTTGGTCAATGCTGCTTTAGCTCATGAGTTAGTCATTGGTGGTAAAACAATTAATTTGCCAGAACTACAATCATTGGTTCGTGAATCTCAATTTTTAGATAAATGTACTTTACTACAGAGTTTAGAAATTATTGCAAAAGTAAATCCTACAGAAGAAAAAGAAGAAGGTAGAAATCAAACTATAAGAGATTGGAGACCTGTCAATAATTTCTTATTTAATCTTGTCAAAACTGAAAAATGTATGGCAGTTTATACTTTAATTTCAAATTGTACAACTGAGTTTTCTGATGTGAGTGAAAGTGATGTAAAATTACTAATTCAATCTTTATGTGAAGAGAAAAAAGTTAAAATTATTAACACCGAAAAAAAATTACAAGACCAATTGATTTTGTTGAATGTTTAGGGGGTATGTAGGGAATGGAATTTGATAATTTGGCGGGTTTAATATCTGGCGGTTGAAACCGCTGCTACACAAACGAAACCCGCCTGCGCGGGTTATAAATAAATAGTCCACGCAGGTGGACTTTGCCTATGTAGAAGCGGTTTCAACCGCCGTTTATTTCAATTTGCCATTTACTCTTAAAAATCATATTTAATAAATATATTATCTCAATGCACTACCTAACAGATGAAACACAAATAAAAACCCAAATTAATCAATTTCGTTCGTCTAAAATATTATGGCTAGATACAGAAATTGCTAACTGTCGAACTGCAAATCCTAAACTCTCTTTAATTCAGGTATTAGCTAACCCTAAAGATTCAACGGGTGAATCGGCTTATATTCTCGATGTGTTGGATAAACCAGATTTAGCCACATATTTTATTGACCAAATTATGGTTAATCCCCAGATTGAAAAAGTATTTCACAATGCCAGTTTTGATTTAAGATATTTAGGAGAAAAGTTAGCCTCTAATATTACCTGTACGTTGAAAATCGCTCGTAAGATTACTCAAAAAGTTTTAGAAACATCTAATTTAAAACTCAAAACTCTTGCAACAGAATTGTGCAACTTTACTAATGTAGATGCTGATGGAGGAGCTAGCGACTGGGGAAAACGTCCTCTGACACAAAAACAGTTACATTATGCGGCTATGGATACGGTTTATCTAGCTGCCGTGCATCGCAGTTTATTAGAATTTAATTCAGAAGGTGAAAATAATATTTTTAATATGACAGCTAATACAAATAAATTTACTAAAAAAACCGATAGTTCATCTTTAACCGTCACTAAAGTTCGAGTTGCATTTGAATGTCCGCGTCTGTTTTATCTCGGCGATAAATTCGGCGGTAAAACGCTATTTATTCCCCGCGATACTGTAACTGGAATCGGTAAAATTTTCCATTATTTAGCAGATGAATTTATTAATTTAGCACTTGTTGAACCAAAATTTCAGCAATTATTTAAACCAGAATCATCGCAGTTACAAATAGAAGCAGTTGCTCAAGAAATGCAGCAGATTTTTTTTCAAGTTAAGTTTTCACCTTACCTGGAAAAAATTGTTGTAAAAGATGGTAGTAAAGCTCAACCAATGTTGCAAGTTTGGCAAGGTTTGCGAGGTATAATTCAACGCTTTGCTGAAATTCTGCTCGTAAATAGACGCTATTGCAGTGCAGAAAGCCTGATTCGTAATACTTTTATTTCACAAGAACGTCAATTAGAACATTATTTTGATTTACCCAATGGAAGCCAACAACAAGTTCGGGGAGAATTGGACTGTTTGGTATACAATTGGGAACGCAAACGTTTGTGTGTAATTGAGTTTAAAACCTATCAACCTGTAGATCCATCAGCGCAATTAGCCCAAGTTTCTTTATATAGTTATATGTTGCAACAAAAGCAGCAAGTTCCTGTAGATTCGGCGGTTTACTGCGTTTTACCGGAGTTCAAAGAATATTATTATGACTGGGAACAGTTGAAAGATACGATACATCAGTTGATTCCCCACAAATTACAACAAATGCAGGAATGGTTAACTTCGGAACCACCTCTGGAGGTACCACCACCGACAACTCAGCCTTATTTATGCGAAATTTGTCCGCAACAGCAGAAATGTCAAAGTTATTTTGGTGATGGGGTAGATTCTGATCAAGTTTCTGTAAAGAAAGATGACAACTCCTCTGTAACAGCAGAAGATTACGGATTAAAAAACCGCAGAGACGCAGAGGGCGCGGAGGAAGGAAATCAAGAGGTATTGGTTGATGCTGATGGAATTGGTGAAGAGTTGGTGACAACTTTACAATCCTTTGCAATTAATGTAGATTTGATTGGGACTGTTGTTGCTCCTAGTTTTATTCGAGTGAAACTAAAGCCGCAATTAGGTGTAAAAGTTAATGCTATTCAGAAGCTATACGCAGATTTACAGGTACAAATGGGATTGGAAAATCCGCCGCTAATTGAACCACAGGCTGGATATATCAGCGTTGATTTACCCAATCCCAATCGACAAGCTGCTATTTTTGATCATTATATAAAGTCAGATAAATTACCTAATTCTGTATCAGTAAAAATTGCTATCGGGGTGAATTTAGAAGGAGAATTAGTAGAAGCGGATTTATCAGATCCTAATACCTGCCACTTTTTAGTCGGTGGTACAACTGGAAGCGGTAAAAGCGAATTTTTGCGATCGCAACTTCTCAGTTTACTAGTTCGTTATTCACCGCAACATCTGCAAATCGCTTTGGTAGATCCCAAACGAGTTACTTTTCCCGAATTCGAGAAAATGCCGTGGCTATATTCGCCTATCGTTAAAGATAGCGATACTGCGATCGCGTTGATGGAAGATTTGGTAAATGAGATGGAATCGCGTTATCAGCGTTTTGAAACTGCTGGATGTAACGATTTAACTGCTTACAATCAAGCGAACCAGAAGCCTTTACCCCGCATTGTCTGTATTTTTGATGAATATGCCGATTTTATGGCTGAAAAGGAATCTCGTACAGCCTTAGAAAAAAGTATCAAACGTTTGGGTGCAAAAGCACGCGCTGCCGGAATTCACTTAATTATTGCTACTCAACGTCCCGATGCTTCAGTAGTTACACCGATAATCCGCTCGAATTTACCTGGAAGAGTTGCTTTACGTACCGCTAGCGAAGCCGATTCTAGAATTATTTTGGGTGGTAAAGAAAACGCTGCTGCTTATCTCTTAGGAAAGGGTGATTTGCTATACCAAGTAGGCTCTAAATTGCATCGGTTACAAAGTTTATTTGCGAAAAATATTAACTTATATCTTACACAGAGCCGCATAATTACTTAATTAATCAAAAATATAAATAAAAATATAACTAATCTAAAGCTGTAGTATTTTTAGTCCATTTTAATGGACTTCTACTATCAGACTGGGACTTGCAGTCCCAGGCGGGTAGAAACGAAGTCAAACAATTAGTAATTATTTTAACGATAGGTTTCTATGGTGCAAGATATGAGTTAAGTTACCTTCACATTCGTGATCAAGTCCGGGATAGTGCGTTGGCGCACTACAAATTTTTTAACCATCATACCGAGTGTGAAAGTAGTCATAATTATCTTTATATACATAATTAGTCTTTTATAACAACCGAAGGATTTCGTATAAAAGTAAAAATAATTTGATAAATTGCTGCATAAATATTTGGAACCAGACGTATCTAGATAACAGAAAGAATTAAACTTATTCGTGAGGTCTCCAAATGTTCGGTAAAGTAATTAAAACAACAGTTTTCGGTAGTATAGTAATCCTTTCTACAGCATCAGCGGCTCTCGCTCAATTTTCTATTCCCACACCTAATTTTAAAATTAATCCCGCATCAAAATTTACCTGCGCTCCTCATACAAAAACTTATGTTGTTAAGTCTTTGAGTAATGCACAAGGTCAAGGTATTCGTTGCGTAAAATTTGCTCAGGGTACTAGAACAAACCGTCTTCCTAAAATCGCTTGGTATGGTGAAGGAAATTGGAGTGGTAGTACCTATCGACACGTAGGACACGCATTTTATCAAGGTAATAGCCTAATTGGCTCTGCTTCTGATATGCATGGTAATGGAGAGTATTTCAACGGTAGCTTTGACCGTAATCTCGAAATACAGTTGTTACCTGGTTCGAGAATTCGTGTAACGGGTGCATGGAATGAAGAATGGATACCAGTACAATCCACTTCCTATAAGCCTTTATCTAGACCGAAAACTTGTGGAAATTACTTTGACGAATATCAAGTTTCTGACCTCGCAGGAAACCGTAATGGTTCTGGTTTACGTTGTGTACTGCGTGTAGGAAGCAGAAATATGACTTGGTTTGGTAACGGTAATTGGGAAGGAAATACTTACTCTCATCTCGGTACTCGTGGTAATACAGGTCACGGTGCTAGCGATATCTGCAATTCAGCTTTTGGACCAATTTGTAATACATTTGCTTACGGTTCAGTGAAATTAACTCCTGTAACAGGAGGGTTTAATGTTACGGGTGCTTGGAGCGAAAAATGGCGTAATTAATTGAAGAGACGTAGCAATAGGCTACATCTCAAATGACACAGAGAAGTCGGGTTTCTAAAAAAAACCCGACTTGTGATTTTATAAAAAACTTTTCCAAATTCCGCATAAAATTTCAACTTTAAACGTATTAAATATCTTACAAATAACCCTAATATTACCGAATAGGAAAAGATTGTTCTCTCGGTAATTGACTGTCATTTTCAATGGTGGGAGTAATCCAAGGTGCCGATGGTGGTAAATGTCTTATTGGTGTATAATCCCTATAACCAGCTTTAGGTCTAGCTGGTGGCATTTTATTTATCATCCCTTCTTCCACTGGAGGAATCCAAGGTGGTGGTGGTGGCATTGGTCTAATACCACCCTGTTCGGGATTTAACATTGCATCAATAGAATTTTGTGGTTTGATAGCTTGATATTCAATCCCTATAACCCGCTTCAACGCACTGGCTAAACCTGAAAAGTTACTTGATAAAACTGTAGATATCACAATTGTTGTACTAAGAATTTGCCTTTTCATATACATTATTACGACTTAGACTTTTGTGTAACTATATACTCAGCAAAATATTGCGATCGCAGTATTTTAGCTATTATTTGAATTCCCATTGATAGGCTGCGTTACCCGCATTTCTCACAACCAAGAAGGAAGTTGGAAGTAGTAGTGATTAGTGAGTAGTGGGAAAATCAATCCGCCACTCAACGCTTACCACTTACTTGTGAGAAATCTAGGGTTAGAGGTTATACATTAATGTGAGTACCCTGCTAGGATATGCAAAGTGCTACGACAATTGGATCTAGAAGTCGGGTTTTGATCAGAGTTGTAAGGGTGTTACAGATACTCACACTAAAAAACCCGACAACTAATAGTTATCATCGAATTCACGTTAAATTAAGCAATGTATAACTCTATGTGCGATCAATAATTTAAGCAAGGTTATTAACCTTACTTTAAAAAATCAAAAGCCGCCATCAATGGGAACCAAATACATATTATATGTCAGCAATTATACTAATTATATTGTATGGAAATATTCTTTGTCATCATTTTTTAACGAAACTTATATTGATTCGATTTATAGTTAATTAGTTATTTATTTAAGTGTTTAAAGGATAATAAATGTATTAGTTCCTTTTGAACAGAAGATTATTGATCAAAAAAACTGCCCCAGACGCAGAAACAAGAGATAATTATAGAACAAAAAATGAGTATTTTTGTATTATATCATAAATTAGGTGTTGTTGCATTTAAAAAAGAAGGAAGTTCGAGGATATTAAAATATACCAATCCTACAATCAGTAAAGTGTAGATAGTTGAAGAGAGTAATCCAATGAGTAAATCTTTTTTAAGATTCTTTGATTTTTGCTCGAAAAACATATCTAAAGCGCCGATTTGCATCATCAGGATACCTAAAATATTTGATATCCAATATCCGATAATTGTAAAAGGTAAGAATAAATTTGGAGAAATCCAACTAGCAAGATAGCCGAAAAAATAAGCAATCGGTAAATTAAAAAATAAGTCATTCCACCAAGACAAAGGTGAAAGCATATAGCCAACACCTAGGAATAAAAAACCTTTAATTTTTTTGAACATAAATTGAAAGCCGTCAATTATTAATTAATTTTTCAATTAATTTTAGTACCTTTTGTTCTAATTCTCCAAGAGCTTGTTGTGGAGAAGTTTCACCAATATCATCAATTAACCAATATTCAATATTATCCATCCACGGAAGAAAACGTTCTTGCATTAAAGGACGATGTTCCGATTCATCAACAGCGATGATTAAATCAAACTTTTGGAAATCTTCTTCCATTGCGGATTTAGGAAAGCGTTCTTCTGGTAATATAATAATTCCACGTTCCTTGAGAGCTGCAACAGCATAGTGAGACATTGCACCAATATTATTAGTACCACGTTCGAGTGCTAAACCACGGGAATCAGCTTGCCAATCTAAACCTTTTTGGGCAGCTAAATGATTGAATAAATTCTCAGCAAAACGACTGCGGTAATAATTACCTGTACACAGAAATAATACTTGTTTCATAATTTCATGATAAATTTTTAGGGGATAGGGAATAGGGAAGTATACTGCAAATTTTCAATGTTCAATATTGAGTCTTATGTCATGTCCGGTTAAATATTTGTATTGAAAAAGGATAGAATTGATTGTAGACACAAAGCCTTATCTCTACTTGCTAATCCCTACTCTGATGAATGTTTATTCTCTGTGCTTTTTGTTGATTAACTGCTGCGAGGTTGTTTTGAGCCATTTTCCATTCATCAGGATAAGCTTGTTGGGTATGAACTAGCAATGCAGTTTCGTAATGATGACTGGCTTTGTTGAGGTTTTGCATTTTATTTTCCTTAACTCTGTTACTATAAGCAGTACCCAAATTATTGTGAATCATTGCCCATTCATAGGGATAGGTTTCGCGGGTGTGGACTTTTAGTGCAGATTGGTAGCAATGAATTGCTTTTTCGATATTTTCGGCTTTTTCTCCATTAATTCTATCCCCGTAAGCATTTCCCAAATTATACTGAGTTGCAGCCCATTGTTCGGGGTATTTGTCATGAGTAAATAGGGAATGTATGCTTTCATAACCTGCGATCGCAATTTCTAGATTATGAACCCGTTTACCCAAAGGGAATTCCTGAATCAAGCTGCTGAAAATACCAATAGTTGCAGCGATGTCTTCTCCTTGTTCGGTACTTGACTGAGAAATTGCATCTATTACCCAATTTCGCAAGACTTCAGCAAATTTATCATCAAGTAGTTCGATATTTTTGTGTAGTAAAGGGTAGACAACTTCGGGACTACCTTCGGTTTCTTCGGTAACTAATAATGCTTGTACTAATAAGTCATTTTGATTTTCTGCACCAAAATCTGTTAAAGATAATTCCAAAACATCAGCTAACTGAGTTGCAGCACTGAGCAAAAATTCAGCAATATCTTCATTACCTTCTTGAGAAAAGCCTTTTGCGACTTCTATCATTGTTTGTACTAAACCAGCATCAACATATTGGGGTTCAGCATTCAAAGTTGTTGCTTCTTCTTCGCTACTGGCGTTTGTAAGTAGCTGATTTATGATTTCAAAATAAACTTGGAGACGCTTTTCATCCATCAGAGATAAAAACCCTTTTTTGACTTTTTTATTAGAAAACTATCGATGGAAGGATTTTTCAAGAGTGAATAAATACATTTGCTCGTAAATCTCAGAATATTTCAATTTTAGTAAAGACGTAGCAATGCTACGTCTCTACATTTTTCGCGTTCAAATCTGATAAATATTTATTCTCCGGTACCTACACCGCACAATTTAAATCCCCGGCTTTTTTGGTAAAGCGCATATTTTCTCGATAATCCACGGGACAATCAATTACTGTTGGGACATCTTGTGCTAAAGCTTCTTTAAGAATAGGCACAAAATCGGTAGTCGATTCAACTCGATAACCTTTTAATCCCATACTTTCGGCAAATTTAACAAAGTCGGGGTTGCCAAATTTGATAAAAGATGCTTTACCTTCACCAAATTGATTTTCCTGTTTCCACTCAATTAATCCATAACCACCATCATTAAAAATCAGCGTTACAAATGGGGTACCAACTCGTAAAGCTGTTTCTAATTCTTGACAGTTCATCATAAAACCACCGTCACCGCTGACAGCGACAACTTTACGGTTGGGATGAACTAATTTTGCGGCTAAAGCACCGGGGATTGCAATTCCCATGGCTGCAAAACCATTAGAAATAATACAGGTATTGGGACTATGACAGTGGTAGTGACGGGCAATCCACATTTTATGTGCGCCCACATCAGAGATTACAATATCTTCTGGTCCCATCACCTGTCGTAAGTCGTAAATTAACTTTTGTGGTTTAATCGGAAATTCTTCGTCTTTAGCGTAATATTCGTAATCCGCACGAATATTTTCTCTGAGTTTAATTGCGTAAGGTTGAGCTTTATCGTCTCGATTTGCTACTTTTAAAATTTCATTTAAGGAATCAGTTATATCACCTACTACTTCTACTTGAGGAATATAACTACTGTCGATTTCTGCTAATTTGCTAGCAATATGAATAATCGGAATATTACCATCGGGGTTCCATTTCTTCGGCGAAAATTCAATCAAATCGTAGCCAATTGCAATTACTAGGTCGGTATTATCAAAACCGCAAATACTAAAATCTCGTTGCTGCAATCCTACAGTCCATAAAGCTAAAGGATGAGTATAAGGAATTATTCCTTTACCCATAAAAGTATTCGCGGCCGGAATATTTAAGTCGGTAGCAAATTGAGTTACCGCATCACTAGCTTTAGCACGAATTGCTCCATTACCAACTAAAATTATTGGATTGGTAGCTTGAGAAATTGCCGCCGCCGCCGCTCTAATACTCGCAAAAGAAGCATAAGTTTTTTCTTCATTATCCTTACGTAAAGGCTTACCTTCTACTAACATTGCGGCGATATTTTCGGGTAAGTCAATATGTACTGCACCCGGTTTTTCTCTTTGCGCTCGTTTAAAGGCTTTGCGGACAATTTCCGGTGTAATACTTGGACGAACTATCTGTTTATTCCACTTAGTTACTGGAGCAAAGATTGCTACCAAGTCTAAGTATTGATGGGATTCGATATGCATTCTATCGGTTCCCACTTGTCCGGTAATTGCTACTAACGGCGCACCATCCAAATTAGCATCTGCTACCCCTGTCATGAGATTAGTGGCACCAGGTCCAAGTGTAGAAAGACACACCCCAGCCTTACCAGTCAAACGTCCGTAGACATCAGCCATAAAAGCCGCACCTTGTTCGTGACGGGTAGTAATAAATTGAATCGAAGATTTTTTCAAAGCCTCCAAAACGTGTAAATTCTCTTCACCGGGGAGTCCAAATACATATTGCACCCCTTCATTTTCCAAGCATTTAACTAGTAATTCTGCTGTATCCATTGTGATTCCCCATTTTAGATTTTAGATTTTAGATTTTGGATTTTGGATTGGACATTTTTGGATTTAAAATTATCCCCTGAATGATATATTAGGGCTTATTTTTCAATCCAAAATCCAAAATTCAAAATCCAAAATTACTTCACCCACACAGTTTTAACATTGACAAACTCGTGTATACCTTGAATGCTTAATTCTCTTCCATATCCGGAAAGTTTGGTACCACCGAAGGGTAATCGGGGGTCGGATTTGACTAAACCGTTGATAAATACGGCTCCTGCTTCGATTTCTGAGATTAATCGCTGTTGCTCTGTGGTGTCGGTTGTCCAAGCACTTGCACCCAAGCCAAAGGGTGTATCATTAGCAAGTGTTATCGCTTGATCAATATCCTGAACCCGAAATAACATCGCTACCGGACCAAAAAATTCTTCTTTGGCTGTCGCAGAATCCGGAGAAATATTGGTGAGAATTGTTGGTGGATAATAATTACCTTTCATGTTTGATAAAGGCTTTCCTCCTAGCAATATTTTGGCACCGTTATCAAGAGAATTTTGTACTTGCTGGTCTAATTCTGTGAGAATATCGGGGGTAGCTAAAGGTCCAATATCCGTATTTTCCTCCATGGGGTCGCCGATTTTCAAGGCTTGGAAGTTTTCTAACAGCAATTTTTCAAATTTGTCAGCAACTGCTTCGGCTACAATAAAGCGTTTGGCTGCTATACAAGATTGACCGTTATTCAACATTCTGGCTTTAGTTCCGGTGACGGCAGCAGTTTCTAAGTCAGCACTCGGTAACACGATAAACGGGTCACTACCTCCTAATTCTAGAACTGTTTTTTTGATATGTTTACCAGCTGCTGCTGCTAAAGATGCTCCAGCTGCTTCGCTTCCTGTTAAGGTAGCAGCTTTTACTCGGTCATCAGCAATTATATTTGCTACTTTGTCCGAACCGATTAATAAACTTTGAAAAACACCTTGGGGAAAACCGGCTCGTTGAATAATTTTTTCAATAGCTAAGGCACACTGAGGTACATTAGAAGCGTGTTTGAGCAGACCCACATTACCAGCCATCAGCGCCGGTGCCACAAAGCGGAACACCTGCCAAAACGGAAAATTCCACGGCATCACTGCTAAAATTATCCCTAGAGGTTGGTATTTAACAAAACTGTGGCTAGCATCGGTTTCTACTGAAACATCAGCGAGAAACTCAGCAGCTTTATCCGCATAATAGCGGCATACCATAGCGCACTTTTTAACTTCACCAACAGCGCTTTGATAAGGTTTACCCATTTCTAAGGTCATTATTTTAGCGAAATCTGCCTGTTCTGCTTCTAGGATATCAGCAGCCTTGTGCATCCACTCCGAGCGTTGTGCAAAACTCGTCTTGCGGTAATCTTGAAAAGCTTCATGAGCTTTGTCGATAGCATTCTTTACTTGTGTATCAGTTAAAGACTCAAAAGTCTTGAGAGTTTCCCCTGTTGCCGGATTTATCGTGGCGATCGCCATTTTTCCCACCTCCCGAAAAAATATGTTGAGGTAACTTCATAGTCTTACATTAATTTTTCAAAAGCTACCACTTTTGGGAAGAGATGGGAATTGGGAATAGGTAATTGGTGATTGGTAATTGGGGATGGGGAATGGGTGTAGAATTTTAACTGATAACTGTTAACTGTTCACTGTTAACTGATAATGTCGGATATTCAAGTAGCAATCGAGGGTGAGGATGCAGTTTCCGCAACTGAGGAACTTTTATCTATTTCGGGGATTTCGGGAAGCTATACTATAAGCCACGGTTGCAACTATTGTCGGGATTGTGGGGGGAACAATGGCGATCGCCGAACAAATGTTTAATGAACAAATTAAAAATCTTCAGGATTAATCCCTAATTCCCTCAACTTAGCAGCTAAACGCTCTGCTTTTTCAGTTGGTGTAGATATCCAGTTCCCAGCATCGTCATACCAGCGCAACCACAACCGCTCAACATCCTGATAACAACCTTGCCACAATCCAATCCCCAAACCTAATTCTGGCAACCAAACCCGATTATCTTCCACAATCATTGGTTGATAACGTCCAGCAACATTTTGAAACACTTTGAGTTGATCTGTGTAGCGGTCAAAAATAATATAATAGGGAACCCTGAGAATTCGTTCGTAAACTTCCCATTTGGTTGGAGGTTGATTCGCTTCCCGTAAACCTTGTCCTAAATCTTCTTTTTCGGTGCCAGGAGAAATTAATTCTACCATCACACTCGGGGCTACACCCTCTTGCCAAATCACATAACTTAAGCGTAAATCTTTACCTTGATACAGACGAGAAACCCCTAAAACAGCAAACCAATCGGGGCGCTTGTACCACAGAGGATGTTGAGTATCATAGTAAACATTCAAATCTGCGGCGATAAATACCTCATCCTTGGGGATACTAGGGGGTTGAAAAGTATCCCGCAAGAATTGAGGTTGAAAATCATGGAATTCATCTGGCAAGCCTGGTTCCTCCGGATCTTCGCTTTTAAGATCATACATCGTGGGTAGTATTTCTTGGGGGGAAACAGGAGGATCTGTTTGGAACATGATTTATTTTACCTCTGCCAACTAACTACTAGGTTACTTCAACTTATTCCCCATCGAAGTTAAAAATTACTTGAAATTTCACGACTAATCAACCTTCAATCACAAACCCACAGCATAAATATAACAATTTAAACGTTAAAGGTAATGGGTATTAAACTCCGCGTGACTTTGCGTTTACCTCTGCGTGACTCTGCGTTTAAAAAAATACATTTCTACGTAGAATCCGCATAGATGCTTACGTTCCGCTAGCGACCCTCAGCTTAATGGTATAAATAAGCTCGGATATTGTAATATCTGTAAATTCCCAAGGTCATGACAAAATGTATTTTAAAACACTAATAACTAAGTCAATACTTGTTAGTTCTTTACTCTTACTTTCTTCTCCCGCAATTGCTCAAACACCTCAAGATAAACCAAATCCTAATCTAGACCGTTTTCCGCAACCTATTCCCAATCCTCAACCTCTGCCCACGGAGGAACCAACTATTTCTCCTCCGGAGGTAGAAACAATACCAGAACAAGATAGTAATATTACTATTCCTGTAACTAAAATTGAGGTAACTGGTAACACTTTATTTAATTCAGATATTGAGAATATCCTTAAATTAAATCAAAATCGCAACCTAACTTTAACCGAACTTAGAACTATTGCCGATGCGATTACTAAATTATATTTACAAAAAGGTTACATTACATCAAGGGCTGTTTTAGCAGACCAAGAAATTAAAAATGGTGTAGTACAAATTCGGGTGATTGAAGGTTCTTTAGAGAAAATTCAGGTTGAAGGTAATCGACGTTTAAATTCAGCTTATATCAGAAGTCGCATTAAGTTAGGTGCGAAAACACCATTAAATCAAATTGATATTGAAAATCAACTCAGGTTATTAAGAGTTGACCCGATGTTAAGTAATATTGAAGCAACTTTACAACCGGGTAATAATCTGGGTGAAAGTATTCTTGTCGTAAAAATAGAAGAAGCACCCCAATTTAATCCCTTTTTTGGTGTTGATAATTATTCATCTCCTAGTGTTGGTTCGGAAAGGTTTGGTGGTGGTTTTAATTATCGGAATTTAACCGGAATTGGTGATGAATTCACAGCTTCATATTATCGTTCTACCACCGGGGGTTCCAATGTTTTTGATGTGAATTACCAAGTTCCAGTTAACCCCAAAAATGGAACAATTAGATTAAGATATGCTCCCAGCGATAGTAAAATTACTGCTCCTGAATTCGCTGATTTTGATATTACTTCTGATAGTCAATTATATGAAGTTAGTTATCGTCAACCATTGACTCGGACTCCCAGTGAAGAATTTGCTTTATCTTTAGCATTTACCTTACAAAACGGTCAAACTTTCCTCGGAGGCACACCCACGCCCTTTGGAGAAGGACCAGATAGCCAAGGTAACAGTCGTACTAGAATAGTAAAATTTGGACAAGATTATATTAAACGAGATTTACAGGGTGCTTGGGGATTGCGATCGCAATTCAATCTTGGTTTAGATATTTTTGATGCTACGGTGAATTCTGACTCTCAACCGGATGGACGTTTTTTTAGTTGGTTGGGACAAATTCAAAGGGTACAAAGGTTAAGTAAAAAGAATTTATTAATTGCTCAAGCGGAATTACAGCTCACACCAGATAGTTTATTGAGTAATCAACAATTTTTCTTAGGTGGAGGACAATCTTTACGGGGTTATCGACAAAATGCTCGTTCCGGGGATAATGGTTTTCGTGTTTCTTTGGAAGACAGAATTACGATTGTTGATGGTACAGCAGAAACATCATCATTACAATTAGCACCTTTTATTGAAATGGGTGCAGTTTGGAACCATCCTGATAATCCCAATCAACTCAGTAATCAAACATTTCTGAGTGCTGCTGGTTTGGGTTTGATTGTACAACCAACAGCAAATAGTTTTATCCGACTTGATTATGCTGTCCCCTTTATTAATCTTGATGATAAAGGTAATAACGCTCAAGATGAAGGCTTCTTTTTTAGCGTTGGTTATAATCCTTGATTGATAAATTTTATATCCTAAAAACGGTTGAGAAGTTGACTTCAAAACGCAGAGGAATACAGAGGTAAACGCAAAGTTTCGCTGAGGTTTTTGAAAATATTAATTATTGCACTCTCTTATTTTGCTTCACCAACTAATGTAAAACCAGCCCAATCTAACGGTTCAAAACCAAATTCCATCAGTTGTAACATCGCTGTTCTTAATGCTATGGCTTTATCGGGATTTTGCTGCAATTCCTGATAAAAAGCAATCATTAATAATCTTGTTTTTTCATCAGGAACTGTCCACAAAGATACTAATACACTCGGTGTTCCGGCAGAAATAAAAGCTCGTGAAAGTCCAATTACTCCATCTCCGGTGATTCTTCCGATTCCGGTATCACAAGCGCTTAATACTACTAAAGAAGCGACTAAACGTAAATCGAAAATTTCTGTAGCTGTGAGCAAACCGTCATCTTTTCCAGAAGGAGCTAAAGCTATCGCTCCTGGTATTCCTAAACCTTGTAATGAAGAACTACTATCGGAACTCCGATATTGTAATAATCCGTGAGTTGCTAAATGGATTAATGTAGCTTTCGATAATTGATTTTTCACATTAGCTTTAGTCGCTTTTGCTCCAATCATTGGTTCTTGTTGGAACATCTTGGCGATTTCAATTGCTTCTATTTCCGATTCTGGTAATACTGCAAGTTGTTGCGCTTCTTCCCCATTTATAGATACTTTCGGCATAATTGGATTACCGACTATCAAAGGTTTTAAATTAGCTAAATTTTGTTTTTCTAAACGTTTTTTTTGCTGCCGAGTTAAGTCTAATACTTGAATTGCCGGAGCGGTGAGAATAGTATGTTTTTCAATTAAATATTTACCGTCACTATCTTGTAGTGCTGCAAAGGGAGTTAAAAATAATGATTCTTGGGGAATAAAAATTACTCTTTCTGTTGCATCTTTTGGCAATAAATCTGCTATGGGTTCTATGAGAAATTTATGTAGTTTACGGAGTGCGATATATTCCGAATTTTTTTCTGCTCCCAACTTCAAAATATTTTCTGCTTGTTGCTGACAAATAATTCCTTTAACTAAACAACGACTGGAATTAACTAAATCATCCAGAGTTAAATTATGTTTCCACAGGGGTTTTAAATCAACTTTGCGAAATCCAATTTCACCCGTTGGTTTTACTACCCAAATAAATAATTCTGCACCTCTACCTCTTTGTTTACCCAAGAATTTAAAATCATCATCGGGGACTATAGAATATTCAACTAAGGTTGCATTTTGCTCACGAGCAATTTCTCGGATTTTTTTTACTGAAGGAAATTTAGTATTGATTGATTGTTTGTCTTCCGAAAATCTACCAGCCAGTAATTCGACAAAAGCACGAGCGCGTCCTCGTTCTGTCGCTTCTAGAGCAGCTTCTGGCTTATTTGCAGCTATTAAAATCTGTTGTAATAAATTATAATAATGAACTTGAGTATCGAAAATTGATACCTGATAACTATCGCTGAGTCCTGGTCTCATTCCATCCAAAAGTTTGAGTGCATCCCGGAGAGTCTTTTCTGCTTCCTCAAGTTTTCCCGCTGTAAATAAAACGTGTCCTAAATTATTTAACCCCATTGCTTGTGCTTCCGGGTCGCCAATTTCTTTCGCGATCGCCAAGCTATCTTTGAGATATATAATCGCTTGGGGATAGTCTTTTAAATCTTCATAAGCTAATCCCAAACTACCCAAAGCTTCCAATTCTCGCTGTTTATCTCCGATATCTTGAGCAAGTTTGAGACTTTGTTGATAATTTTCAATTGCTTTATCCCGTTGTCCCAAAAAATGATAAGTGGAACCCAAATTAATCAACGTACTTGCTTGACCTGATATATCATTGATAGCAGAACTGATTTTCAGACTATCTTGGAAAATGGCGATCGCCTTTTGGTATTCACCTTGATTTGCGTAAATTTGTCCTAAGTTACTCAAGGTGGTTGCTTCAACTGTTTGATTGTTATTTTCTCTGGCTATTTGTAAGCTTTTTTCGTAGGATGTAATCGCATTGTCATAATCTCCTAAAGCTTCGTAAACATTCCCTAAGTTTTTTAAAACTATTGCTCGATCTTGACGGTTTCCCATTTGTTGTAGAATTTCTAAAGATTGTTGATTAGTTTCAATTGCTTTGGGATAATTACCTAAAGTTTTATAAGCAATAGCTAAGTTACCAAGAATCACTGCTTCTTCTGATTTATTACTGGTTTCACGGACTAAAATTAAAGCTTGTTGATAATAATCGACTGTTTTAGTAAATTTACCTTGTTGAGCATGAATTTTTGCAAGAGTTGTTAAAGCAGAAATTTCTCCTGATTTATCTTCAATTTCTCGTGTTAGAGTCAGATATTGTTCTAAGTAAATAATAGCTTGGGGATAATTTTTGAGTTGTTGATTTACAGCTATGAGATTTTTTAAAGTTGTGATAATTGCCGATTTATCATCTAATTCAAGATATATTTTTAAAGCTTGTTGCCATAATTTTATAGCTTGTGGTAATTGATTCGCTTGGTATTCTTCTAAAGCTTGTTGGGATAAACTCTCAGCTTCATTCTCCCCTCTCCTTACCAAGGAGAGGGGTTGGGGGTGAGGTTCCATATTTGTGATTGACAGAGTTAGTAGTATATGGAAAATTACTTTGATAAAATCATTTATCATTTAATCTATTTTTGAACGCAGAGGAACGCAAAGGTATACGCGGAGGAACGCTGAGTAAATAAGAGAAAAATCTACAATCCAAAATTAAATACGGTTATCTGGTACAACTTTGAGGATGTTTTCTTTATTTGCTGTTGTACAAGTGTCTTTATTTGGAGGTTGAGAAATGGTTGTAGTTTGTCCTCCACGGGTGTTTTTTCCCTGGTTAAAAGCAACAGTGGTTTGGGGGGGACAGATGCTATTTTTCTCTTCTTGATTTAATTGACGTTGGACAACTTCTTCATTAGGAGTCGGTTGATTTGGTTTAGGAATTCCTACTACATTAATATCGGAACTTCCAGATAAAAATGTATCTCCAAAAGCACCGTAAAGTCCTGCATCAACTCCTCCCTTTTTAACAATTAATCCAGCGGTAAAGCTTTCATCAGTTGAAATACTATTAACATCAAAAGCGACGCTATTGACGGTTATAGGTCTATCTGGGACGGGATTCCCATTTTCATCAACAAAAATAATTTGACTGTCATCACCTCTTCCTCGAAAGAATACTCTTCTTCCATCAGCTTTAACTCGATATATAGTGTTTCCTGCTGTATCTTTTTCAACAGCCACACCATCAGTTAATTTTACTCCGCCATGTTGAATGTTAATATTTTGTTGAGCTTGAATGCTCACTGGAACGTCACTAGGACCGGAGAAGGTAAAGGAATTTAAAAAAGTACCTTTGGCTCGAAAAACATCAGCAGCATTAATATCTATACTACCAAAAGGAACACTAATTGTATTAACTGTAATTTTGCCAGTTTTTGATGAAAGAAATGCAAAATCATCTCCGCTACCTAATCCATTCTCTGATGATATAGAGTTTAAATTTTCTATATTAATATCTTTTGCCGCAGAAAGTATAGTATTACCAGCATCAATATCACCTGTAACTGAAATGTTACCTTCCGAGGAATTCAAAGTTAGCGGACTATTTATACCGTTAAAAGTCCCGTATAATCCAAAATTTCCTACAGAAATATTGCCATTTACATTGATATTATTTTTTGCAGAGAGAATCACCGAACCTAAAATTTCATCGTTAGCTGATGGCTCGATGGTAATATTTTCTAGTGTGATATTTCCTGGTGATGTAGAAGTATTTGTATTTGTAAAAGTGCTTCCTTCAACAGTAGTTGGAGAGCTACTAGCTGGATTACGTAATTCAGTCAAACCTGCTCGTAAAATCAACGATGAACTATTTTTTAAAACTGCAATATCTGGGTCTGTTCCTACTAAGGAAGCATTTGGCTGAGTAATTTTAATATCACCACCAGAAATACTACCTTTTGCTTCTACTTTCAAAGAATAACCTGTATAGTTACCAAAATTGACATCACCGTTAGAGCTAATTATCCCTGTTGAATTAGTCCCAATTGGACTGAGAAAACTGGAAGTGAAATTACCCGTTCCACCGGATAGATTTTGTACCGAAAAATTTCCACCTGTAACAAAGCGAGCATTACCATTTATTAAACCATCGCTGACTAAATTGAGATTACCACCCGTCTGAAAAATAGATTTATCATTACCCAACTGAATATCAATATTTTGATTACCTTGAACTTTTAAATCTCCACCCGCTTGCAAAATCAAAAATTCGTCAACACCCGCACCATCAAATAAATTTATAGTATTTTGAGCCAATAAATTTAAATCTCCAGATGTAGTTAACCCCTGTCCCGATTGACCTACAGAAATCAAATTACGGCTTGATGAGAGCGTCGCATTTCCAGCAGAAAGCGCATCAATTAATAAATCTCCATTTTCTATTTTTAAACCGGAACCCGTTAATTTAACTTCATCTCCGCTGATTGTTAAACCCGTTGCATTCGTCACACCTCCACCTGTTAATAATTGGGGAAGAGATAGAATCGGTAATGACCAATTATTAGGTAAACTAGATGATGCTGCAATTGGTTGGATTTCCAAACTTAAAATATTCCCTGGCTGAGTAATTTTAACTATACTTTGTCCTGTTACAGTCGCATTAACGACGTTTCCTCCTGGTGCGCGAAGTTCCCTCGTATTAACAACAGTACCACCAAGAAAAGTTAAATTCTTCCCTGTTTTTACAGCTAAATTACCAAATCCATCATTTGCGATCGCCCCCGGTTCACTCATAGTAAATGCAAAGGAGTTCGGTTCCCCAATTAATTCCACATAGTTATTTGCACCTGATGCATTAAACCATTTATTGCCGAATCCAATTCCGTTTGCAGTTGTAGCAGTAAAAGAACCCGGAACATCCAATCTTGCACCGGAACCAAATATAATTCCGGCTGGATTCATTAAAAATAAATTCGCATCGCTACCCGTTATTTTGATTAATCCATTGATTACCGAAGCATCTCCCCCAGTAATTCTTCCTAACACATTTTGAGTCCCAGGATTGGTGACAAAATCAGCAATTTGATTTTCGTTTAATCCAAATTTTTGCAAGCTGTGAAATAGGTTTGCGTCAATTTGAGTTCCCCCGGTAATTGTAAAAGTATTACCAGTTTGATTGACGATTGTATTAGCATCATTCGCTGTAGGTGTAATCTGCGCTTGTGCTTGAGGTACACTGGAGATCAGGAAAAGGGTTAGTAGGTATTTTAGTTTCATTGTATTTAAAAAAAACCGCAGAGGCGCGGAGAGCGCAGAGGAAGAAATAGAAAGAAAGGTAGTTATTAATACTAATTAGTATAAAACCCTCCGTAGTAATATACGTACAGAAGGTTGAGATTATGTTAACTTTTTAAAAAACTTAACTATTTGACCAAGGGTTGCTCGGCAATATCCTTTAGACCTATACTTTCAAGTAAAATTTGCCAATTTTCTACCAGTTCTTTATTTTGTGGTTGCTGCTGTCGCAATTTAGCCAAAGTATTAAGAGCATCGAACCACATACCTGCTGCTGCATACAATTCTACTTGTTTAATGGGTGTTGCCTGATTAATTTTCTTTGTCACCTCATCGCTCAAATTCACCCGTCTGACAACACCTTCTACCCTCAATGAAGGAATCGGTTTTTGAGTTTCACAGTAAATATTAAAGAATAACCGATAATTTCGATCTTCCTTGAGTGGTTTGACAGTTTCCGGTAAACTAACACTAATAATCCCCGCTTGACTCGGTAATTTAACAACTGATTGATAAACTAACTGCTTTGATTCCTCATCTTGAAGCAGAAATTCTGTAGGAAAAGAATACTGATTGCTAAAAGGAACATAAAAATGAAATGTCGGACGCAAACTATTAGTTAATCCCCAAACATTTTCCTTCACATATGTTGTTTGTCCCAAATTTAAAGTCTTTTGAGTAAAAGGAATCAAAGCAGTCAAATTAGTTGGAACTTCCGGACAAGGACCTCTTCTTCCACCTCCACGAGTACGTCCACCGACAGGTTTTCCTGGTGGAGGAGAAGGTAACTTAAATTTAACTTGTTTATTAGCTTGAGCAAAACTTTGATTACCAATCAAAATTGTCGAACAAAATCCCAACACCAAACTCAACTTTACCGATAAACAAATCAACCTCATAAATTAATTCCTCACAAATAAATTATTATTACTAACTCTCTGCTTCCCTCTTCCCTCTGCGTCCTCTGCGTCTCTGCGGTTTTTTTTAATCCAAAATTAATTGACGAAAACACCAACACAAACTGTTCCTAACAAACCCATCACCGACGGAACAAAAGCAACCCAAACACCTTGAATCAAAATATAAAAAGAAACACTATAAAGAATGCCACAACTAACAATAACCATTAATCCTACTTGAGGAAGCAAACTTTTAAATGACAGCCCACGACAGCATAACACCCACGTCAAACCCCCTCCAATCCCAGACCAAAACCAAATCCACAGAATATCATTCCCAGCAGATAATACCCTTAATAACGGACGTTTATCCAACACTGAACTTAATATTTGACTAACCATATGAGCTTGTACTTCAACCCCTACCATTTGGTCTTTTAAAAGTCTTCCATAAGGAGTTTGCCATTTATCTTCAGCACCACTTCTGGTAATACCAATTAATATAATTTTATTTTTAATAAATTTTTCTAAAGCAGTAGGATTATTTTCCGCAGCATCAAATAGTTGTTTTAACGTGATTTTTTGAGCAATATCATTACCACCACGATAGTTAAGTAAAATTTGCTCGCTACTCGCATCAATACCTTGATAACCACCACCACGAGAATTTAATTTATGAAATACTATATTACCAATTTGCCAATTTTCACCATCAGCAGTTAAATCAGTTTTAACATTATGAACTTGTAATAAATAACGAGCAGCTAATTGTAAACTCAAAGAATATGAAGATTGGCAATAAGCATTTGGTTCCGGATTCATGGATAACAATTGTCGTCGTAAAACATTATCCTCATCATCTACAAAATCACTAAATCCCAATCTTTCTACGGGAATTTCTTCAGGAGGACGTACACCAAAAGGGTCTAAAATTGTACTACTAACTTTACAAATACCTATTAAATTATCTGTATTTTTTAATTTATTAATTAACCCTTGAAGTTGAGGATTAGTATTAAAATCCCGATAAATATCCAAACCAACAACACTCGGTTGATATCTTTGTAAAATTCCTAATAACCGTTCCAAAGATTTATCAGAAAGAGAAACACCTTTGAGCTCTTCCCCTCTTTGTCTTTGTACTTCAACATCGTTATCATCTATCGTGATTAATAACAATCTCTCATCGATTCCTTCACTTGGTCGCAATTTCATCATCTGGTCAAATGCTTGTAATTCTGGTGCTTGTAATAACCCCAAAAATCGTATTCCCGCAACCAAACTAGTTACCATCAAACTGGATACAATCGTGATTAATCCCCTTTTCTTGAGATTATTTCTCTTAGTCTTAATCGGAATTGTACTTTGCCAAGTAAAAGGTACCTCCGCTTGATGCTGATATATTGTTGGTAGCCAACTAGCACAGGGAAACTTATCTTCCAAACCCTGTAAACGTTCCCTCGCTTCTCGTAACGCTTTGTAAAGGCGATCGCCATTGACAAACGCTTTCAAAAATGACTTTAAAAACTCCTGAGCAACCTTATCGGGAACAATTTCCCGCATGACAATCAAATAGGGAATTTGTAAATCAGCAAATTCTGTCGCTAATCCCAAACCATCACAGGAATTAAAAATAGCTAACTTTAAACCGTTATCTACAGCTTTTTTTAAAGCATATTTCAACTGACTAATCGTTAAACTATCATGTTGATTAATATATATCCGTCCAGTTTCACCATTTTCTTGACTGGAACTATGACCAGCAAAAAACAATATCTGCCAATTTTGCTCCCACAATTGCTCTGTCAACTCACTACGAGATGGTTCCACCATGAACTGAATATCTGCATTTGGTAATCGAGTTAATAATTGTTTATCTGCTTCAATATCAATCCCCGTACTATTACCCAAAATAGCCAGAATTTTCACCGTATTTGTCGGTTGGACATCCCGAATTATCCGGTCATAATTCGGAGGACTCAAAGCGATTTCCACCTGAGGATAACGCTCTAATATATCCCATAAATGCCAAGGTAATTTTTGCAGTTGATTATCCTGAGTTTGAATCAATACTTGTAAATCATCCGATGGTAGCAACTTTTCCAACCATTTCTCGCGGATAGGAATAAAAGAAATTGATTTTAACCAATTATTAAGTTGTTTATCAAGTTCTCTTGCAGCTTGATAACATTCTTCATCAGTAGAGCTTTTTTTGCGTCCCTTGGGAATACCAATAGGTCTCCCCAACCAATTCATATTACGGTAAATATCTTGCCATCGCTGATAAGTTTGGAGTAAATCTTGATTAGCAGGAAGTTCCCCGATAACTTCAGTTGTAGGTGGAGCATTTTCCTCCCCAATTTGAAAAATCACCGGAAAACCTTCTACAAAGCTACCTTTTCCGAACTTGAAAACTACCAGCTTACCCACATCTATTCACCTCTACTATCTATACGCAGTTTAACCCTGAGAAAAAGTTAATACTAACCCGGAGAGAAGTCGGGTAACTTCCACAAAACCCGACTTCTGGAGTCTACAAAAAATTGGTGTAACTTAATAATGCATAAAACCCCAGCAACAAACCTATAGATTAATAGATTAAAACAAGCCAGAAAAATTACCATGAAATCACAAATATTATTTAGCATTGCGACTTGCATTACCTTGTTAACTTCCGTCTCGCTACCAGTCGTAGCCGAAACTATTCCGAATCCGGTACAACCTACTAATAATACGAATAATATTACCCTCGCCAAAAATACCGCAATTATTGTTTCCTTCCCATCATCCATGACAGTTGATGTCAGCGAAAAACAAGACTTTCCCCTGACAGTTTTTCTCACCAAAGCAATTACCGATAGTCAAGGTAACGTCCTAGTACCAGAAAACAGTCCCGTATCTATTATCCTTAAACCTACGGATAAAGGAGCAAAAATTGTTGCTCAGTCATTAGTCGTCAACGGTCGAGTTGTATCCATCCAAGCATCAAGTCCAACAATTCCCGGTGCTACCATTACCCATAAAGCAGGTCATGAAAAAGCCGAAGAGGATGGCTCTGTCTGGGGTAAAATTGGCGAAAGTGCATTTGGCTTTGCTGGTGGAGGTAAACCAGAACATTCCGAACGAGGTTCGATGTTGGGAAAAACTTTAGGATTAGTTACAGGTTTAAATTCCCCAACAAAATCACGACAGGTGAAGATTAACGAAAATAGTGTTTATGTTTTATCTTTAGAAGCGAGTGTTGATTTATCTGCTCGTTAATAGAAATAACGGAGGCTTGACTATTTATATCGTTAAACTTCAACCCTAATGTCTTCTCAATCACTTTAATTTTCCTGTAATTTTACTTATGATGGTGAAGATATATTTATATTAGATAGAGAAATTATGCGAGAACAATTAAGCTCAACTTTAAGTGAAATCGCTAAACAAGATTTAACTCAAAATGAACGAGAAGCAATCATCGAATTAATGATGATGACGATGTATAGCGATAAAAATCTCAAACTTGCAGAAGATGAAATAATTCAAAAATATGTCAGCAATATCAAATGGGAATCACCTTTATCTTTAGATTTTTATTTTGGTAAAGTTACACCCAAAATTAGAACAGCTTTGCAAGATAAAGAAAAAATGAGTGATTTTTTAACAGATATCAACAATCGTCTTGAAAGTGAAGCCGTCAAAAGTCAAGTTTTGCAATTGTGTAATGATTTAGCAATAGCAGACGCGGATTTTTCTTCTGAAGAAAAAGAATTATTAGAACATATTTCTCAAGTTTTTCAAATTAATGCGTGAATTAATCGAGTCAAATCGGACATTGTTTTAATCCTTACAAATAAATTATGTAGAGGCGTTGCAATGCAACGTCTCATTAATGCTGGGGGATAAACTCCCTTTATTTCTTAACCTCCCTTGCCAAAGTATCTAATTCTTGCTGCATTTTTGTACAAACCTTTGCGTAACAAGCATCTACATAATCGCGATTTTTAGCGACATCTTTACCATATTTTTCAAACACAATTGGTTGACAAATACGAGTATGAATTTGTACGGGAAACGGTATATTTGGTAAAGGTCCGATTGCTAAACCCCAAGGTAAACCTAAATATATGGGAAATACTCCAGGGTCTAATTGATATAACCAAGGTAAACCAAAATTATTCAATTGTTTCATTAATTCGTAAAAATCACCTAATACAATTAAAGTTTCATGTGCGCCTACTGAAATAGCGGGAATTATCGGAACTTCTTGTCTTAAAGCTAACTTAATAAAACCTTTATTACCAGCAAAATTAATGTTGTAACGCTGGTTGTAAGGACGAAACATATCATATTGTCCTCCAGGATAGACCAAAACGCTGGCACCCTTATTAAAAGCTGCATTTGCGGTTTTTGGATGAGCGACGATCGCGCCTACTTTTTGACCTAAATCACCCAGAGCGGGACTGACTTCCCAAGCATAAGGATGCATCAAACCATATGCTAAACGTTCGGTTCCAAAACGACGGAACCAATCGTACATCATCATAATCATATCGGGAGTTGCCATTCCCCCATTATGAGAACCAACAATCAATACTTTGTCATCTAAAGGAATATTTTCCCAACCATCAGTTTCAACCCGAAAATAGTAGCGGTAAAACCACTCCCAAATCGGCATAAATAATTCAATAAATTTAGGGTCTCTTTTTTCTAAAGACCAACCTGGTGTATATATCTTATGTGGATTGCTCATCTGATTAATATATATTTAAGTTTCTATTCAGGTGATAATTTAGCAACACCCTTGATTAATTTTAAGCAAGTCAAGAAATAGTAAACATCAAATATGGAAATTTACTTCAAGACTGCTTGTACTATACCCAAATATTCTGGCTTTAATATACTTTTACATAACACTGGCTAAATTTTGATTTTTGAGTGGGTACCCTAATGATAAGTAAGTCAAAGATAATTCGGAAAATAATATATGAAACCTTTTTTCAGTCAGTGGATTACCAAAATTACAATCATTCCCGCTATTATAATTTTAGTTTTCAATAATACCGCAAAAGCTCAAGACCCTGGAGCCTGTTTTATGACCACCGCAGATGGTATAATCCTCGATTTAGGAAGCCTTTGCGGTATTACACCCGTCAAACCTGTAGATACAGGAGTTTTTCGAGTTCCTATTAAACGTCGTAGCGGTAAAACTCCTGTCATAGATGTGACATTCAACGGCAAAAAAACCTTTGAAATGATTGTAGATACAGGTGCTAGTGGTACTTTAATTACTCAATCAATGGCAACTGCTTTACAAATCAAGCCTTCGGGTACTCTTCAAGCCAGGATTGCCGATGGTTCAATTATCAAATTAAATACAGGTCAAGTAAAATCAATTGGTGTCGGTGGACAATCGGTTAATAATATTCAAGTAGCAATAGCTCCCAAAGCTGAAATCGGACTTTTAGGTCACGATTTTTTCGGTAATTATGATGTAAAAATTGGGCTAAATATGATTGAATTTTACCGTCGCTAGCAAGCAGTGAACAATAACTAATGAATTGTTAAAAAGTCGGGCTTCTTTTATAAACCCGACTTCTGGGAACTTACTGTTAACTGTTCCCTACTCCATTGATTAGAGTATGCTCAAAGAAACTCATCTAAAGCTGGTATATTTACCCAATTCAATGTTTCATTAGATTCATGAGATTTATCCATTAATAATTGAGAATAAACTCCTTCACGCAAAGATGGTGTGATCGGTTCTCCGCTGATGATTGCTTCAACCCATTGGTCTACTACTCGCAAAAATCCGGAAATACGTCCATCTGCATAATTTTTAGGAAATGTCAATCTATTAGGAATTTCGATTTCTGCAATTGGTTTACCTGCTTTAGCACCCCAAACACGAAATCCATGTACGTAATCTTTTTGATTTTCACTGGCTAATATTAAAGTTCCTTCATCCCCGTAAACTTCGATTACATGGGTACGTGGGGCATAAATTACCGCACTGATAGAAATTTGACAGGGAGTTCCATCAGCTAGCTCCAACATCAGCATACAGGTATCATCTGTATTTACCGATTTTAACTCTCCGGTTGTCACATCCGGTCTTTGAGGAATTGCCGTTGTAAAATGAGCGTTAATTCGACGTACTTCCCCAAATAACCAGTGAATATAATCAAAGCTGTGGGAACCCAAAGAACCCAAAGCACCACCACCTTTATCTTTTTCAGAATACCAGTTCCAAGGACGTTCGGGGTTAGCACGAGAAGAACCGAACCAGTTAATTGTAATCAAACGCTTGTTACCGACATATCCTTGCCCTAGCAGTTCGCAAAATAACAACCATCCGGGTACAAAGCGAAATTCAAAATCTACAGTGGCAACTACACCTTTTTCTTGAGCTAAATAATAAAGTTCCTTAGCTTCCGTAGCATTTAAAGTAACTGGTTTTTCTAATAATAAATGTTTTCCAGCATCTATAACTTGTTTTGCCATTTCGTAATGAAGAAATGGTGGTGTTGAGATAGTGACTGCTTGGACTTCGGGTAATTGCAGGATATCTGTAAGGTTATTGCAAGCGTGGGGAATATTATGAGATTGAGCAATATGTGAAGCTTTATCCAAATCTTGATTATAAACCGCAACCACTTGAGTGCGTGAATGTGCTTGCAATCCGGGTATATGAACTTTTTGACCGAATCCCGTCCCAATTACAGCAACACCAATAACACCCTGTTGATTTTTTAATGCAGCACTCATAAAAGTAAATTATACGTGGATAACTATTAATCTTAAATTTACCTTTAACCGCAATTCATCTCACACCGTATTTCTTAAATCGGTGTTGAGATGAATTGCGGACAAGGTTTTATGATACAATTAGTTTGGTTGATGACCCACCCAAATGTATGGAACAGAAAGGCTAACTTCAAAGTAGTAAGACTTGCCGCAGCAACATTACTAGCTTGGGGAAAACGTGAATCCTGCTGGTCAGCTATCGCTATAAATCCAAGATAAACGTATCGTAGAAAATTAAACTGCCTATGGAAGATGGGCGGCTGCCTGGGTTCTCCTTTGAGGAGATAAAGCTGAGAAATCAGTAGAGATGGCGTGTAAGACCAGATAAAACACGGGTTTAACGAGGCAACGGCAGATGAGACGGGAAGCCTACACTGTATACGAAGTATCAGCGTAGGTACTTCACAACGTAGTTAGTAGTTAGTACCACGGTAGTTATTAATTTTGCTCTTTACCCCAATATGGTTCAGTTAAGAAAATATTTGAGAATTGAAATTTAAACCAATCAACCTTCTGTAGGGGGGTTTGGGGGAGAATCCCCCAATTCGTGGTTTTTTCGAGATATTTTGACATATTGACCTTCGGCTTATCAACGAAAAAAGCGTTAACTGAACCGTATTACCGAATACCGAATTTCTAATACAAAAAAAGGCTCTGAAACTCAGAGCCATAAATAAAGTACTATAGTACTATTGACAATTAATCCATTTTAGCTTCGGATTTATTGCTAACGGTAGCTTCATCAATGGGAACCCAGGCAGTGTGGAAGGTTCCTTCCTTGTCAGTACGCTCATATGTATGTGCGCCGAAATAGTCGCGCTGTGCTTGAGTGAGGTTTTGAGGTAATTTTTCCCGTCGGTAGCTATCAAAGTAATCCAAAGAAGCGCTGAATGCGGGAACAGCGATTCCTAATTTAGCTGCGGTAATGATAACTTCGCGCCAAGCATCTTGTCTATCAAGAATAGTCTGCTTAAATTCAGGAGCTAACAATAAGTTAGGGAGTGAAGGATTTTGGTCAAACGCTTTCTTGATTTTGTTCAAAAATCCAGCCCGAATAATACAACCACCTTTCCAAATCCGTGCCATTTCACCAAGATTTAAATTGTAGTTAAATTCTTGGGAAGCTTTGGATAACAGCGCCATACCTTGAGCGTAGGAGCAGATTTTGGAACAGTAGAGAGCATCGCGCACCATGTTGATAAACTTCTTGGTGTCGCCTTCATACTTGCCGCTAGGACCTGCAATTTCTTTGGATGCTGCAACCCGTTCCTGCTTGTAGGATGACATAATCCGGGCGTTTACTGCCGCTCCAATTGTGGGAATTGGTACACCTAAATTCAGTGCATCTACTGCCGTCCAGCGTCCGGTTCCCTTTTGTCCAGCAGCATCAACGATTAAATCTACCAGGGGTAAACCAGTTTCTTCGTCAATATAAGGAAAAATATCAGCAGTAATTTCAATCAAAAATGAATTTAATTCATCAGTGGTATTCCACTGGGCGAAAACTTCATGTAATTGATTGTGGTCTAAACCTGCGGCATTTTTTAATAAATCGTAGGCTTCTGCAATTAACTGCATATCACCGTACTCAATACCATTGTGAACCATTTTGACATAATGTCCGGCACCACCAGGACCGCAATAGGCAACACAAGGACCATCGTCAACCTGAGCCGCGATTTTGGTAAAAATGGGGGATAGATACTGATAAGAGCTTTCGGTACCTCCAGGCATCAAGGAAGGACCGTTGAGCGCTCCTTCTTCACCACCACTAACACCCATACCAATGAAGCGAAAACCTTGGGGTTCTAGTTCGCGGGTGCGTCGTTCGGTATCTTCGTACAGGGAGTTACCACCATCGATAATGATGTCACCTTCATCCAACAAGGGCTTGAGTTGCTCAATTACCGCATCAACTGGCTTCCCAGCTTTCACCATCACCAAGATTTTGCGGGGACGTTCCAATAAACCCACAAACTCTTCTAAGGTATACCCAGCTTTTACATTTCTACCTTGGGCGCGTTCCTTCATAAACGCATCAGTTTTTTCACGCGAGCGGTTATAAACTGCGATTGGGAAGCCGTTACGCTCTACGTTCAGAGCGATGTTTTCTCCCATAACAGCTAATCCAATCACACCAAAGCTTTGTAGTGTCATAAATTTTTTCTGGCTAACTCTTGCAAATCCTTTCTTTTATCTCTTAGGGTAGTCCGAGAATTTCGGTTTACTCCTAAAGAAGACATTAAGAGTTTATTTAAAGAGTAAAAATGCATTATCGATACACATAATTATTTTTAATTTGTATATCAATCAACATTTTACTTGCAAAATTCGCTAAATTGAAATATTTACCATAGGTAATGAAGACAGTTGACAGTTGACAGTTAACAGTTAATTGAGTGATTGGTAATAGTCGTGTTCCCTTTTACCTTTGACCTTTGACCTTTAACCTGTTGTCGTAAGACTTATAGGAGCAAGCATAAATGCTGACACATATCCTGGCGCTAATAGTCGGTTTTGGCAGTTTAGCAATCTACCTGACGGCTTTCTTTTTTCCTGAAGTTCACCGCAAAAATGATTTTATCTGGAGTGGTGTAGGCTTATTTTACGCCCTTATTTTATGGGTGTTTACGCCGCGTATCGGCGGATGGTTTTTCTTAGGTCAATTGGCTGCGGTTGCTTTATTAATTTGGTTTGGGCTGCAAACTTTTTCGTTGCGTCGTCAAGTCACTCCCGCAATGCAGCAAACCCCGGCACCCAGTATTGAAGCGGTGAAAAGTAATATTTCACTGCAAGAACGTGTTGGAGGATTGGTTCGGACTCTAAGCAATATTTTACCTGGAAAAAAACAACAAGTTTCTCAAACTCAAACTACAACTTCCACAACCGAGGACACGAATGCTGCAACAATAGGCAAATCTTTAGTTGACGCGATTGATCGAGATACTGAAACAAAAATTTCAGTATCGGATGCATCTGTTGTTATTGTAGACAATACTGATAAAACCGCTACAAGCGAAACTATTCCAGAGCTTATCCCACCAGAGCCTCCAGCCCAAGAACTTGTAGAAGCAGCTGCTCAAGCTAGCGATGCAGAAGCAAAAAATATACCTCCGGTAGAAGAAATCGCCCCCGATGCCGAACTTGCTCCTCCTGCGGAAGCTCCATCGGACAAAATTCCACCGCAAGATATACCCCAAGGATGACTAAACCAGCAAAATTACTTGTTGTTGTCGAATCAATATATAAGTAAATCTAAATCCCCTCCGCAGGACTTCTGCGGAGGGGATAATTATTTTTGATTGCAGAAGTCGGGTTTTTAGGATAAATATCTGTAATCTCAGACAACCTTTATAAAAACCCAACTTCTTTTGCTCAAGTTACATTAATGATTGCGGTGTTTTCTGTAATTCCGGCTGTTCTTCTGGAACGATCGCCCCTTCCACGGGACAAACTTGGATGCAAATACCACAGTCAATACAGGTAGCAAAGTCAATCCAAAACCAATCAGTTCCTTTAACATTTTTTCCCGGCCCCGGATGAATGCAAGCAACTGGACAAGCATCTACGCAATCCGCAACACCTTCACAAACATCGGTAATAATTGTGTGTGCCATTTTTCCCCTCTCTTTTCAGTGAACAGTGAACAGTTAAAAGTAATCACCCTTTTGTAAATTGTAAATCTTCAACTCCATCCCCAATTCTAATCACGGATTTCAAAGGATTACACGGGTTACACGGATTACCAATTACCAATTACCAATTACCAATTACCAATTACCCATTACCCATTACCCATTACCCATTTACTGATTCAATGGTTTTTGAACCGTCGGCTTTAATCCAAGCAATTTGAGGGATTCCTTTATTACGTGCGTATTCTTGAATAGAGGAAGCGTTAGAACTCCCTAATTCCATTTCAACTCTGACTAAATGAGTGGAGGAACGTAATTTCTCTGCATAAGCGAAAGCGGTGGCGATCGCGCTGTTATTTTCTGCTACTACTAGCCAGTTGCTGGCTGGTGTTGTTTGCGGTAATTGCCCAGAATTTAATAACACGTGGTATAAATCTTCAATAAATAAAGCGAAGCCTGTACCAGGAATGTTTTTAGCTTGGGGATGATATAACCCTAAAAGTTGATCGTAACGTCCCCCGCTGCCTATAACCCGCGTTTGGTTATCTATATTGCTAACTACTTCAAATATAATACCTGTGTAGTAATCAAAAGTTTTAATTAAACTCAGATCGAGAATTAAGGAACAGTTTCCCCCGGCTTCAATTAACTCCACCAAAGCCGAAAGATTATTAACTGCTTGTTGCTGGTGTTCGTCAAGATTCAAAGTATGAATTTTTTGTAAAACATCCGCGCTTTTACCTCGTAAATCCAAGATGATTTTGGCGCGATCGCGAAGTTCATCACTTAAGGATAAAGTATCTATAGCGACTCGATCTAGGTTTGCGATCGCGGTGCGGATTTGATTCTTTAAATTAGCAGGGAAGGCTTTGAGTAAAGACTGGGTAATACCCGCTTCTCCGACAATTAAATGCCAATTTTGTAAGTTAAGTGCTTGTAAACAAGCGGCTACTAACAGCAAAACTTCTGCATCTGCAACTAAACCACCACCACCTAATAATTCAACTCCTGCTTGATAAAACTCCTGCTGACGGTTGTGTTTAAATTCCGGGGTTCGTCCAAAAACATTGGCATTATAATATAAACGCTGGGGATAATGAACATCAGCCATCCGCGTCACAGCAGTACGAGCGATAGAAGCGGTTAATTCCGGGCGCAATCCTAATTCATCTTCTTGAATATTCTGCAATTGAATTACCGTTGAGCGTTCAATTGCACCTCCCGCCATCAAGGTGTCCATACGTTCTAAAGTAGAGGTAATAATCCTGTGATAACCCCAACCATGAAACACTTGTTCTAACCTGTCTTCAATCCAGCGCTTTTGAACTACATCTATCGGTAATAAATCCCTAGCTCCAGCAGGAGGTTGATACACCATCATTTTTTCTTTCCACCAAATAAACCACCAAATAAACCGCCACTATCAGGTTTTGAAGATTTACCCGCAGCAGCACTTACCGTACTTTTTTTAGTAGTGCTGGTTACAGGTGTCTTTCCTAAAACCTGATCAATTTTAATTTTTCCTTCCAATGCAGTTTGATCTTTAGGATCTAATTGTAAAGCACGGTCAAAATGGATTTTTGCCATCTTAGTTTGATTTTGCTTCAAATAGATGGTTCCAATCAAGCTGTGACACTGACTATTATTTGGCTGCAACTTCAAAGCATCTTGCAACTCTACCCTAGCTTTTGACAATTGATTCTTGACAATCAATTCTTGAGCGCGACGCATATACCCAGTAAAAACTGGATCTTCCTTGGGTTGTGGTGGCTGTGGTGGTGTTCCATTGTTTCCATTAGCAGTATTTGACTTAGCTTGAGAAGCCGTATTTGTTGACGATATAGTACTAGATGGTTTATCCGCACTCCGCATCAAATAAACCAAATTCAATTCACTAATTTGCGCGATCGCGTCTAAAACCTGTGTTAAAGAATTATATTGAACTTTAGCTATTTGGGATATCACACTGCGATAAGCGCTTTCAACATTAGACGTATTTGCTAGCTGTTTGGCGTTATCAGTAGTTAAGTCAGCACAACTAAATTCTTTTACCAGATGCTTCGCCATTTGCGTTAAAACAGCATTATATTCTGCACGACTTTTGTCGTGATACAAATGTTCGTAAGCTGGATTTACCAGTTTCGATAGCAATTGACTGGCTAACTGCTTTTCCTTGTCGTTAGCCGCACTACAGCTATCGGGATGTAAGCTACGGGCAATTTGCAGATAGCGTTTGCGGATTTCAGCCACATCCGCATCCAATCGAACGCACAAAACTGCGTGATGATCTACCAAGTCGTATTTAAATAAACCGCGTTCTATTTGAAAAGACATAGCCTTATTTTATACAAGAAACGAGAATTAATCTTACTAGTTTACTTCCCCTCCCTGGGTATTTGTCAGTAGTGGATAGCCCTTAATTTATCAATTAATTCTCAGTATCATTTATCGGATAAGAGTCAGAAAATGACTTGATTTTCAGTTTTTGAACTATTATTCAGCATAAAATTTCCCAAATTTCAGGGAATATAACGATGTTCCGCAAATAAAAGATGTTGAGTTTATGAAGAATTACTGATTTATTGAAATTGATCTGCGACTATTTATACTAAATAACAATAGTGAATTTGGTTAATTTTTATGGACTTTAGATTTAGAAATAACCGACATTCTTAACCTATTTAGTTGAAAAGCTAATCAGTATACCTCATACTATGGAGTGAAATATTACTCAAATTTACTCAACAATTATGGCAGGCTATAATCCCGACTTTCTAGGGAATGGAATTAACCTTCCTGTACCCGCTTTTGCTCCATCTTTAGTAGGTGATGTCCTCCGCAGTTCTCTATTACAAGATGATATTTTTGCTAGTTATATCAACTACTCCATCATCACCCATCGCGTTCGACGTTCAGCCATTATTGCTTGCTTCAATATCGACCAAAATCTGATCAAAGATGTACCAAGGAAACGGGATTGGAACATTGATACCCGTATCGGTGCGGATTTTCAACTTGATAACGACTATTATCGAAATAATCCTTGGGATAGAGGACATTTAGCCAGACGACGTAGTATAGGTTGGGGACAAACCGAACGGGAAGCTAAGCGGGCTTCAGATGAGACCTTTTATTATTCAAATGCATCGCTACAGCATGAAAACTTTAATCAAGACGAATGGCTAGCTTTAGAAAATTGGGTGTTTGATCTGGATTTAGATAGTAATGGAAAAATTACTGTTTTCACTGGACCAGTTTATGGGGATTTTCCTCGCACCATTACCCCACCGGGACGAGAATCTGCACTGATTCCTTCAGCTTTCTTTAAAGTTGTTTGCTTTGTAAATAAAGACAGTAATGAACTTGATGTCCGTGCTTTTTTGATGTTTCAAGATGAGCAAGCTTTAGCGGACAAAGAAGGTAATAAAATATTTAATTTTCAAAGATATCAGGTAACAATTACTGAAATTGAAAGACTGACGGGTTTGGAATTTGATGATGAGATTTACGAGAAAAATCCCTTATTATTCAATGAAAATCCCGAAAAGCAAGAGCAACTTCATATCCAACAATTTCCCGAACGGATTGAAGTTGATGCACCATACGAAATGATTGCCAAAGGTGAACCAAGAGATGCAGTTGCTATAGATAATGCTGCCATTTTTATTGCTGCTGCAATGGTGAATCCGTCGGGAGATGAACGAGAGTCGGAATGGGTTTCGGTAATCAATCTTTCTTCAGAGCCAGTTAATTTAGAAGGCTGGACATTATCAGATACTAAACATGAACCATTACAGCTAAATTCGATTTTGAAAGAGCAACAGCGAACTTTAAAACCTGGGGAAGCAGTGAGGATACAGCCTTTAAATCCAGTAATGTTATCCAATCGTGGTGGGGTAATTAGTTTGTATGATAATCAAGGTAAAGGAAGACGAATTGATAGAGTTAGTTACACTGCAAGAGATGTTGAGCGGGAAGATTTTACCGTGAGATTTTTGCGTCGGGGTTGATTTAAAAGTTCGTAGTAAGAGTTTTAACTCTTATACCGAGGATTAAAATCCTCACTACAAACCCATCAAAATTAATTGTGTAGTGTTTTATCCTAGTACTCCACCACATTAATTTTGATGGCTTAATTAATATAACCTTACTAGTAGTCGGATTTTACCAGAAATCTTGTAGAGACGTTATATATAACGTCTCTACATTACGTCGGTAGACAAACAAAACCAATCAAAACTAATGAAAAGGACTACTTACCGAAGACTCACAACCAATTCCGGCTTCTCCTCAACCAATACCAACTCAACCAAGCTTCGCTAATTTTTACGGATTTTTGGAGAAACAGTTTGAAAAACCTTTGCTGAAACCAGAAGACAATCTCTGGTTCTTTTTCGCGGGTCATGGTAGACGTTATAAAGACCAGGATTATTTGATGTTTTTGGATAGCTCTCCCGCAGCAGTTGATAGAACGGCTATTTCTGTTGATGAGGTTATGTAGAAATCCGATTTGATTATTAGCCATCTCCGGAAATTAAATATACTCAGACAGAATTAATTAGATAGTGTCATTGCTTCATTTCACTGGGAACATCCCAAATATGGAAAAATATAATTTGTCATTGCGAGCGTAATGAAATGGAGCGAAGCAATCGCAAGATTCTGGGATTGCTTCTCTACGAGACGCTACACGAATCTGCGCTTACGCACACGCTTCGCTCGCAATGACGGTAAATAATTTTGTCCACCTGCTTATAGTTAAATTTTATAGCTATAAATCAAGATAAATTATTTTTAACCTTTAATTCGCACTGTTGAAAAACATAATTTACTGCTGCAAATAATTTATCTAAATCTTGAATTACATACAAATTTTTATTTCTCGTAAACACTTGTAAATTAAGCTTGCCAAATTGCCATATTTTACCATTAGACACAATACCAAATATATCGTTATTTAAGTCATCATTTATCCGCTGTACTGCTATCATTTCTGCTAAACACTGACTCCAACCTTCTTCAAACTTGTCTTGTTTAGCTTCAACTGTCAAAAAATAAGGTTTATCAAAGATAATTGTAGAGAGAGGATTTCTTTGAGCTACTGTATAGTCAGGCACGCCAGATAAGTCTTCATCATAAATTAATGATTGATGACTCCAAAGTGTTAATTTATCTCGATAAGTTTTCCAAACTTCTTTTAAAATTGGATAAATGAGATTTTCACAAATAGCATCTTCTGAGTTATCAATAACTCCATCTGTAAATAATAAATCTAATTCTTCTCTAAATGAGTCCTTAACTGGAAAGTCAACTTCCACCATAAAGTTAGTTTGCACGTATTTTATCTGAAACTTTTTAAGTACCGCACTAATACTTTTATAATTACTAAATGCCATTACAATTTACTTTGTGGTAAGAACGAATTATTAATAAATATATTTTTATTTTATTGCTTCAACCTTCCTATGACACGGACAAAAGCCATCAAGGTTGCTATTACCAGTTTGACAGATGCAGAAAACTGATATAAAAAACCTTACTAGACACAGAGGACGCAGAGGAAGAGATGAAGAGAAATAGCAGTACAAGCATTTTACCCGCTTGATTTGCAAGCAATTTCAATTTTTCTTTTCCACCTGCCAAACTTCACGCGCTCTACCTAATTCCCGACTTAAATTTTCATGTATATAGCCATTAGTAGCTAAAATTCTTCCCGATTCCATCTGGAAATCGCTACCATCATAAGCCGTAACTTTACCACCAGCTTCCCGTAAAATAATTATCCCAGCAGTAATATCCCACGGAGAAAGACCTCTTTCCCAATATCCATCTAAACGTCCACAAGCAGTATGAGCTAAATCAAGTGCAGCGGAACCACCTCTTCTTACTCCTTGAGTCAAATGAGTTAAATGACAAAATTCTGTATAGTTATTATCGTCAGTTTCGCGACGGTCATAAGCAAAACCCGTAACTAATAAACTTTTACTCAATTCAGAAGTGTGAGAAACGCTTATCGGACGGCGATTACAACTTGCTCCCAAGCCTTGAGCAGCGCGGTATAACTCATTGCGGGATGGGTCGTAAATTACACCAACTTGCGGAACACCATTAATTAATAGCCCAATAGAAACGGAAAAAACGGGATATTCGTGAGCAAAATTAGTCGTACCATCCAAAGGATCGATCGCCCAAAGATATTCTTGATTTTGATTACCTAACTTCCCAGATTCTTCAGCAAGAATAGCGTGTTCGGGAAAATGACGGCGTAAAGTTTCTAAAACCACAGTTTCCGCAGCTTTATCAGCAGCAGTGACCAAATCACCAGGACGTTTTTCCGCAGTTTTATCCTCTACCTTACCCAAATAACTCTGTAAAACCGCACCCGCAGCCAGCGCAGCTTCTGTAGCAATATTTAGGAAAATTTGTAAATCAGCCATAGGGTAGGTTAAAGGTTAAAGGTTAAAGGTTAAAGGTTAAAGGTTAAAGGTTAAAGGTTGGGAGTTAGAAGTGCAGAACAGTGTGTCTGCAAGCACATACGTCTTACTCGCTATTTAACTTTCCCTATCTTCCCATCTTCTCATTCCCAATTACCAATTACCAATTACCTATTACCTATTACCCATTCCCATTCATCGAAAAACCCGTCGAAACTCCGAAGGAGAAAGACGCATCGGGTCTTTGGGATTCCAAATTCCTTCTCCCATCAGTCTAGACCAATGCTGTGCTTGTTCCAAACGTAAATCGTATTTGTGATTTGGCGATCGCGCTTCAAATAATGCGTGACCTTCTTTTACAAGTAGTTCGTTTATTAAGGTTTTATCTTTCCATACATAAGCTAAGGTTCTTCCATATTTATCTTTGGCTTCCACGTCAAACTCTAGCCTCACGGGTGAAGATTTATCTTCAATCAACTCCGTCAAACGCCCTCTTGAAGCTTCTCCCCAAGGACGCTGACGTGTAGAAGGAGCGCTAATACCTGTCAAACGCACTTCAGAAATCAAAGAAGGTTGCTCGCGTAAACCCGTCACCTGTAAAGTTTGTCCGCTAACCACCCGCACTACCTCAATTGGTACCGAACCCGACTGCAACTCACTTTTTTTAGCTTGACACCCCAACAACAGCAGCAAGCAACATAGGAAAATAATTGTTTTACCCATTAATTAAGAATTTTAGATTTTAGATTTTAGATTAGCACCACCGGAGTTATGAGTTAGGAGTTATGAGTTAGCACCACCGGAGTTATGAGTTAGGAGTTATGAGTTATGAGTTAATAAATAATTATTT
>NZ_JADEWL010000282.1 GCF_015207665.1 Plectonema cf. radiosum LEGE 06105 | reverse complement strand
ATAAATAACCTTTGACCTTTGACCTTTGACCTTAAGCCTTTAAACTTTAACTTTATTTATAGAAAAGATCAAAGACTATTTATTTAGTACTGGTATTGTTATTGTGAAAGCGTAAAATAAACGTCAGGGACTCCCAGTTAAAAACAAATCTCACAATTGACAACTAAAATTCGGAGCTTGTAATTAGTGCAGCCCGATTGGTCTAAATTCTGAACTGAACCACGTTAAAACAGTGAACAGTGAACAGTGAACAGTAAACAGTAAACACGGGTGTATGGTGTTCTATTTAAACCAATACTCCAACGCCTACCACCTTAATAAGGCTCCCAACTTAAACTTTCCCAAATATAAACGTGACTGATAACTGATAACTGATAACTGATAACTGTTAAAAGGAATTACTTTCCCATGTTTTAAGACAGAGAAAGGGGTATCCGTTACGAGGTTTTTTGATGACTTGATGCAGTAAGCACTAACAGTTAGGTAAAGCTGTTCTCCACAGCCTTGGAACAAATAACGCGCAGAGAAGATTAGCTATGAATATGGAAGAAAGACCAGATTTCGCGGAAAATATATTATCAGAATTATCTGAAAAGGTCGAAGTTGCTATCCGCTTGGATTCGGAGTTATTAGAAAAAATTAGTCACTTGAGTAATGATCCCTCTAAAGTCATTGAAGTGGCGCTGCGTCAATGGCTGCGCGGTGATATTCCCAGAGATGATGAACTAACCCGCACTCCTCACCGGATTAAAGTACCACCTCGTGGTGAGTGGAACGATTGAGAGATATCATGAATTTTTGGCGACTGATTCGGGGAAATACCATAAAAATCCCCAAAAAGTCTGCTAAAGCTGTAAAATTTTATGCCAAACTTTAAGCAGTTATTAGCACAACTTCTTTGGGTCATACTGTTTCTATTCCACTCCAGTCATGAGTATTGCTGCAAATTCTCAATCACCGCTATTGTCCGAAAATTTGGAATCTGTTACCGAGCGCACCAACCCATTAGCTTGTCTGGGGGCTGAATTGGTGTACGTTCAAGATGCAACTGGGCGTTACCTCTCGTTCTTTTTGCAGCAGAGTGAACGTTTAGGATTAACCCCAGAATGTATTGTTCATGATGGCGATCGCCATCATTTCGCTCCAATTGATAAAGCCGCTTATCTATCACACCTGGAGCGAGTATTAACAACTTTGACTCCCCAAAAGTACCAGTGTTGGTTTAACTACTCACAAGGAAGCGTAGAATTGGAGTTGCTAATAACTCCGATTATGCCAGTTTTAGGCAACGCTGCAACATCAGTATTGGTAATGGGGAGGTTGTTGCAGGTTGCAGCCAGTAAAAGTAATATCGAACTGGCACCCAAATCTAGCCATCCACAAGAAAATATACGCTCCCAACAATACCAGAAACTGATTAATAATATTACTAGAAATATCCGAAGAACTCTGGATTTAAATATTATTTGGCAGCAAACTGTTGATAGTTTAGGTACTACATTAAAACCGAAGCGTTGTATTATATTTCCTTATTATGGTAAGTCAAAAATACGTGTAATTGCTGAATCGTGCCAGCCTTCGACTAACTCAATGTTGGGATGCGAAATAGATGTACTTACTGAAGTTGGATTTACTCAAGCTTTAAATACTCTCAAGCCAGTTATAGTAGAGCAAACAAAAGATTCATTATTTCAAGCAGAGAAACTTCTAATAGTTGCAACTTCCCATCAAGAGCAACCTAATAGCTTAATCGTTTTGAGTTTAGATGCTGGGTGTTCATATTTGTCAGCAAAAGAACTTGAATTAACCAAAGAAGCAGCAGATCAAATTGGTACCGCGATCGCCCATGCGACTTTGTACAAAGAATTAGAATTAGCACGCCAGCAAGCAGAAGAAGCATCGCGACTCAAAAGTGAGTTTCTTGCCAACGTTTCTCACGAAATCCGTACACCATTAAATGGCATGATTGGCTTTTTAAAGCTGGTTTTGGACGGAATGGCGGATGATGAAGAAGAACAATCCCTTTTTCTCGGAGAAGCTCATAAATCATCCTTGCATCTACTGAATGTAATCAACGACATTCTCGATTTCGCCAAAATAGAAGCAGGTAAAATGGAGTTAGAACTTACTCCAGTCAAACTGGATGAGTTATTCAGCGATGTAGAAAACTTCATGCGTATACAAGCGGAGCAAAAAAATCTCAGCTTCGGGATGCAGTTACCCGATACCAATGATGAAATTATCGTTTACAGCGATTATCTTCGTCTCAAACAAGTAATGATAAATCTAGTGGGTAATGCGATAAAATTTACCCATGAAGGACATATAACCGTTACCGCCGATGTAGTCCGTAAAAAAGTCATATTTAAAGACCAAGAATTTCCTGGCATGGTAAAAGTACGGGTAGTAGATACAGGAATCGGTGTTTCTTTAGACCAGCAAGACAAACTATTTCAATTATTTTCCCAAGTCGATGGTTCTCGCACCCGTCAATATGGAGGTACCGGCTTAGGATTAACCATATCTCAAAAGTTAGTAGAAGCAATGGGTGGTGAAGTGCATTTTTACAGCTTAGGTGAAGGACTCGGTTCCACAGTTACCTTTACATTACCTCTTTACCAGCAACCCGTTATGGTTTCAAGCCCAGACAGCGAGTCGCAAGGTTGAGGGGATGGGGAGATGG
>NZ_JADEWL010000090.1 GCF_015207665.1 Plectonema cf. radiosum LEGE 06105 | reverse complement strand
ATCTCCCCCTTTCCCCATCCCTCTTACTGAGGTGGTACACTTACTGGCGCAGCATTAGGAATATCTAACTCAATATTTGCTCCTCGATCGAGTACCTCAATATCCCACTGACCGCGAATGGTTGTTTCAAATACAACATATCTACCATCCGGACTAACACTGGGGTTTCTTATTGAGCCGTTGTAATTTCGTGTAAGGATTTGTGACTGCTCTACAGCGCGATCGTAAAGTGCTACAACTGGTTTACCACGGTCGCTAGTACTGTAAATTATATAACGTCCGCTGTAACTGAGGCTGGGACTTTCGGCAATTGTATTAGGTCGATTCAAACGTGGTGTCGGAATCAACTGTTGCTGTTCTAAGTCGTACAATAATAATTGCTGAGTATTACTACGATTTGATATATAGGCTAAAAAACGACCGTTTCCGCTTAAAGCGGGTTGTTCTTCGTTAGAGCGGGTATTGAGTGAGTTAGAACCAATAGGAATATCGTTATAACTACAAGATACAAGCAAAATACCCAGACTCAGACAAAGACTCCAATGAAATCCTAATGACCGCCAAAATCTGGGGATAAATTTTTTCACCTCAATCTTTTTTTACTGTCTATAATTCATTACTACAATTTTACTTGTCTATATCTCCCAGATTTATGGGATTATCTTTCTCGTCTTCTAAACGAACAATTGGGTTGTAATCTTCATAATCGGTGGGTATGACTTCATCAATGCCACGTTCTCTCCTCGGTTCTAAATCTCTGCTAGGACGACGTTTTTTTGAAGTTCTAGGTTGAATATCTTCTTCAGTCCTTCGAGAGCTTGGAGGTTTACTGTTGCTGCGACGAGATGTTCTTCTTTCTTCGGGCATGGAATTATCCCAGTCATCAATTGGTCGAGGTTCCGAACCCCAATCGCTTTCTTCAAGTCTGGGATTACTGCGACTTGTGGTGCGCTTAATACTGGAACTCGTATTACTATTATTGCGACGACGCGGTGGTCTGTCGTCTTCGATTCTTTCTATATCATTACGACGTTCCGGACGACGGGGAGCTTGGTCTTCATAATAATCGTTACGAGATGAAACAGTGTCCCGACTTCCCCTAATCCGAGGACGTTGCGTAGGACGCTCTTCTTCGTAATACGGATCGTAAGGTAAAGGATCTCTGTCGTAATCTTCTACCTCAGCACCATATTTACCGCGATCGTCATAATCATAACGGTCACTAACATCGCGATCGCGGTCTACAATTGGAGTGCTGCGTTTGGCTTGCTGAGTCGCAATTCCGCGCAAACGAATGCTTTCAAAGGCAAAATATACGGTAGTTCCGACTAAAAGCAGTTGACCAAATTGTAAAATAGGATCTAATCGCCAACCTTGAAAAATAAAAATAAAACCGCACAATAAGCCGACAGCAGCAAAAAATATATCTTGGTCCCGTGAAAGTTCCGGACGTACAGTACGCAGAAAATATAGTCCGGCTCCAGCAATAGCTAGAAAAATTCCTAAAATACTAGCTGGGTTGGTTCCTATATTCACCTGAGCCAGAACACTGGCTGAGTTCAGCCCAAAAGTTAACATTGTTATTTTCCCGATATGATATCTATGTTAGCGACTCACAACTCAAATCTCTACATCAAGTAAACACAAATATATAACAAAGACGCGAATTGTCTGACTCCAAAGCGGAGTTATTCAATATCGCGCCTTCGCATTGTTACTTAAAGTTAACAAGACAAGACTTGTCAATTAAGTATAACTTGTCCTTTATGGGAGGAATCGTTAAAAACTTAGCTTAGCCAACAATTAGCTGAGGGTAAGTCTTTTTAAGGTCTGAAAAAAAGTCTTATGAACGTTGGATTTTATCTCTTTGGCTAATAAAAATTAATGCCACTGTTGCGGGAATCACAAAAATTGCCGCACCCCAGGCTAAGCTCCAAAGAAAATTTGCTAAAGAGGGAGTCATAGTTACAACCTTTTTTTTACATTCTTCTTTAATTTTAATACCACGAATTGAATTGCAATAAGTCTTAATCCTAAAATAATAAATCCGGCAACTATAAAACCTATCCTTTGGTAAGTTACCTATAAAATAGTTATAGATGCTTTACAAATCTTAAAAAACTCTGATTGATTTATAAATAGTAAACTCAAGCCATGAATACCGTTGACGTTACCAACTTGATTCTCAGTATTGTATTGGGGCTGATGACCTTCTTATTTATTTTCCGAATTATTTTAACTTGGTATCCCCAAGCAGAACTAAATCGCTTCCCCTTTAATGTCATTGCAAAACCTACCGAACCATTTTTAGTGGTGCTGCGGAAACTAGTACCACCCATTGGTGGTGTAGATATTACACCGATTATTTGGGTAGGAATATTTAGTTTAGCGCGGGAAATCCTCTTAGGTCAGCAAGGACTGCTGACCATGCTTGCTCATACCAGTTAAATGTCTATTAGAAGTTGGGTTTTTGTAAAGATTGTTTGTTCTTAGAGATATTTATCTTAAAAACCCGACTTCTGAATTGTCTACCCAGTTTTTAGAAGTCGGGTTTTTGTAAAGATTGTTTGTTCTTAGAGATATTTATCTTAAAAACCCGACTTCTGATGATTGATGTTTAAGGGTTTGTTTCTTTTATGTCCTGTATAAAACTGGTATAGACATCACCTGATAAAAACTGTGGAATATCCATAACTTTTTGATGAAAGCTGATCGTTGTAGTAACTCCAGTAATTGCACATTCTCTTAAGGCTCGTTTCATGCGATGAATTGCCGTAAGACGGTCGGGAGCCCAGACAATTAACTTAGCAATTAACGAGTCGTAGTAAGGAGGTATGTGATAATCCGTGTAAATATGGGAATCAATGCGAACACCGGGACCTCCGGGGGGAAGATAACCGCTGATGCGTCCGGGACAAGGACGAAAATCGCGATCGGGGTCTTCAGCGTTGATACGACATTCAATGGCGTGACCCCTCAAAACAACTTGGTCTTGAGTAACACTGAGTTTTTCTCCCATTGCAACACGGATTTGTTCGACAACCAAATCAATTCCGGTAATCATTTCCGTGACGGGATGCTCAACCTGAATCCGGGTGTTCATTTCCATAAAGTAGAAATCGCCCCTACTATCGAGCAAAAACTCTACCGTACCCGCACCAGTGTAATTAATGAACTTGGCAGCTTTTACGGCAGCTTCACCCATTTTTTGGCGTAATTCTTGATTGATTGCCGGACTTGGGGCTTCTTCTAAAAGTTTTTGATTGCGTCGCTGAATGGAACAATCCCGCTCACCCAAATGAATTACATTACCGTAATTGTCCGCTAAAATTTGAAATTCAATATGGCGGGGACGTTCGATAAATTTTTCTAGATATACTCCCTTGTTGCCGAATGCTGCTTCCGCTTCTCCTTGTGCGGCTCGAAAAGATTTCGTAAATTCAAGGGGCGATCGCACTAAACGCATACCTCTTCCACCACCACCAGCTGTAGCTTTAATCATCACCGGATAGCCAATTTTCTCGGCGATTTTTAAGCCTTCTTCTTCAGAAGACAGTAAACCATCGCTACCGGGTACCGTGGGAACACCGGCTTTTTGCATGGTTTCTTTTGCAGTCGATTTATCTCCCATTTTGCGAATCGCTTCGGGTGACGCACCAATAAAAGCTATATGATGGTCGGCACAGATTTCAGCAAAACGGGCATTCTCTGCTAAAAAACCATAACCTGGATGAATAGCGCTGGCATTGCGTGTTAATGCCGCTGCAATAATATTAGGAATATTCAAATAACTTTTACTGCTAGCAGCGTCACCGATACAAACTGCTTCATCGGCAAGCTGTACGTGAAGAGAATTACGGTCAATATTTGAGTGTACTGCAACAGTGGCAATTCCCATTTCTTCGCAAGCACGGAGAACGCGAAGAGCTATTTCCCCTCGATTGGCAATTAATATTTTCTCAAAATTCATCTTTGTATTTTCTATATCATTTCTGTAGATTGACATTTTCTCACGCCAAATCCGGAACAATACTTTCGCTTTGTTTCAAATTTTGACAAGAAATTCGACGCTTTGCTTGCAAAACCCTCGGCTATAATGAACTACCCATAAGGCATTTTAAATAGATTGTTTGCCTAATTTAATACAACCATTATTAAGAAATAAATCAGCAGGTTAAGAATTATACCCATTCCGACCTTGAATGAGAAACATTCAACGAGCAGAACAGCGAACAAACCCTTTTATGCAGCCGTCATCTCGTTCTTAAATATGACAATAGTTCTATTTCATTTCTGTCAGCCAGTTATCCCAATCTGGCAAAAGCAATGCATCTCAATGATTATTTTTGGAATGGGTAATATCTTCTCACTATATTTCTTTTGTTATGCTATAATCCTTTTCTAGACAAACAATGATGCGGATGTGGCGGAATTGGTATACGCGCACGCTTGAGGGGCGTGTGGGCAATGCTCTTGCGAGTTCGAGTCTCGCCATCCGCATTTTAATAGATATAGATTAAGCATTTAATAGGCATTAGGCATTGCAAACTGCAAATTGCCCAAAATTTTGTGCTTTGATATAAATAAGTAAAGTATTGTTAAGAGCAGAGCATTGACTGCAACTTTTAAAGCAACGGATAGTTTAGGATTGCCGCAAAAATGGCATAGATTAGATGCTATTTGGCAAGGTGGAGAAGAGCAAATTCAGCAAGGTTTGCCTCATACTCAGTTAACACCGGCTTGGCAGTTATTGCTGTTGGGTGACGGTTCTCCCACGCGACACCTGAAGTTGCTTACAGGGGAGCCGACGGAAGTAGATGTGATTGATATGTCATTAATTGGGATGGATGCCGATGATGCACCGGATTTGATTAAGCGGGTGCCGGGACCTCGATTGCGACGACAGGTTTGGTTGCGTACCGCTTCTGGGCAAATTTTGGCTTATGCAGCTTCCTGGTGGGAAGCGTCTCATGTGGATGAATATTTGCAAAATCGTTCTTTACCGATTTGGGCGAGTTTAGCGCGTCTTCGCACTGAATTGTATCGAGATGTTCAAGGAATTTACTACGGTCATTCCCCAGGTTTGGAATTGGGATTTAATCAAAAAGGTCCTTTTTGGGGACGGCATTATTTATTTTGGCATCACGGACAGCCTTTAACCTTGATTTATGAGGTTTTTTCGCCTTATTTAACTAAATATCTGGGGTCAACTAAACTGTAATTAAATGTAATTATATTTATAACAGGGCTTACGCAATTGTCACAATATCCGGTTGGTGCGTGACACTAAAAACCTTATTACTACATTCAAACTTCATCAAAGTGTCACAGCACCCTACAAGAAAAATGTGCTGGCTGCGTAAGTCCTATATAAATCAGTAGAACTTAGTCCTGATGAGAAGTATTTTTTTAAGAATGCTTTTCAATAAAGCTGGTGCTTGGTTGTAATAGTAGTGCTAAACTTGCTGCGGAGACAGATTTATTAATCAACTTACAATGAGTAAGATAAATCAAAAAAATGGTACTCTAAGCTACATTATTGATAGCTAAATACAGAGAAAACCGATTAACTGCCAATGATGGCTTGATTGCAAAACTACTATTGAGTCAGTAAGATTAACTTGTTTTGGTAATGAATAACTCTAGATATATAGAGTAATTTTGGTTAGGTTAACCAATAAAGTAATTGAAAAGTTCCGTTTTATGAGGTATTGGTTTCAATGACACTGCCTGTCGTGTCTATTTCTAGTAAGAAAAAAAAGAAACCGTCTTTAGTCTTGACCCTTTCTGGGGCGGGTTTATTAATTGGTAGTGGAATCGCGGCTTACTGGCTTTTGACTCAGGGGAAAACCTTGTCCAGAGATTTGCCTGTAGGTGCCAATATTATTCCTCAAGATGCTTTATTTACGGTTTCTTTAAGTACGGATACTAATCAGTGGGACAAACTGCGTTCTTTGGGAACCAAAGAAAGCCAAGTTGTGCTAGATAAAAGTTTAGTTCAGTGGCGCGATCGCTTTTTGGCAAAAGAAGGATTTGATTTTCAAAAAGATGTCAGTCCTTGGGTTGGAGACCAGATAACTGTGGCAATTCTGGCTCCCGAAGACCCGAAAACTACATCTGAAACAGTACCTAATGATCAAAAATTAGCTACCGTCGAACAGTCGATGGTGATGGTTTTGCCAATTAAAGACCAAAACAAAGCTCAAACAGCCTTTGCACAACCAAAAGCTTTGAAAGGGAATTGGGTCGATCGCCAATATGAAGGGATTACCATTAAAGAAGCACAAGCAACTTCAGGGGAAAAGTTATCTACAGCGGTAATAGAAGAAAAATATTTAATTATTGCTGATAATCCTAAAGCTACAGAAAGAACAATTAAAGCTTATAAAAGCAAAGCAACACTAGCGAATGGTGTCGGTTTTGCCAAGCACATACCTCAAATCGCGACTTATCAACCCTTGGCTCAGTTTTATGTTAATGTTCCCTCTGCGGCTCAAATCGCCGGGGCAACTTCTGCTAAAGCTCGCTTACCCGCGCAAGTTTTAGCACAACTTAGAAATAATCAAGGATTGGCTGGAACTCTCAGTTTGGAATCTGAAGGACTGCGATTTAAAGCAGTATCTTGGTTAAAACCCAACAGTCAACGAGTGCTAGCGGTAGAAAATAAAGCGACTACGATGACAAATCGTCTACCGGAATCCACTTTAATGATGTTTTCTGGTGGCAACCTACGCAGATTATGGGCTGATTATGTTTCAACTTCTCAAAAAAATCCTCTTTCACCAATTCAGCCAGAAAATTTAAGAAAGGGATTCAAAGACTTAAGTGGACTTGATTTAGACGGTGATTTACTCAGTTGGATGGGAGGTGAATTTGCCTTCTCGATTATTCCTGATGCTCCAAGAAAAGATGTTCCTCAAGATGTTCGTGTCGCTTTAGTATTCATGGTACAGGTTAGCGATCGTCAAAAAGCGGAAACATCTTTAAAACAGTTAGATGAGGCAATGAGAACTCAGTATCAGTTTAAAATCAAAGAAGAGAATGTAGGTAAACTACCTGTTGTACGATGGATTGGTCCATCAGGAACTTTAACTGCTACTCACGGCTGGTTAGAGAAAGATGTGGCATTTTTAACTTTGGGAACTCCTGTGACAGATAAAATTCTTCCTAAACCAAAGAATATTTTAGGTAACGCCGATTCTTTTCAAAAAGCGTTACCGAAAGAACTTAGTCCTGTCAATAATCAGTTTTTCTTGGACATGGAAGGTGCCGCAAAAAGTTTTTCTTTACCGGCTTTATTTCCCCAACAACAAAGTTTCCTCAACGCAATTAATTCAATTGGTGTAACAAGTGCGGTAAGCGATAGTCGTACTACTCGCTATGATGTTTTACTCAAATTTAAGAAAGGTGAGAAACCTCTTCCACTTCCAAGTTCTCAGGAAAGTGAGTAGGTTAGCAACAGACAAATAAATTAGGAGCAGTTTTGAGAAGTCGGGTTTTTATGATGATTGTACTAAAAACCCGACTTGTGATGATTGTAAAGATAAGCTAGAAGAGGTAGAAATTTAAAGTGATATCATGTCCGGTTAAACACTTATAATAAAGTTGGTTCGGGAACAGTCAACAATTACCCATTACCAATTACCCATTACCAGTCAACAGCGAATAATAACTAATCATCCGGACATAATATGATTAGTGCCTCTTCTCAATAAAGCTTTAAAAGAAAGTAAAATCAAAAAATTATAGAAATTATCTTCTGAGAACACTTTTATGGATTTAGTTGTACTCCAAAACTGGCTTGATAACGCTTCCTTCCTAATCTTGTTTGTCACAATGTTGATTTATTGGGTAGGAGCAGCTTTCCCTAATTTACCAATATTGGGTGGTTTGGGAACTGCTGGAATGGCGATCGCTAATTTGTGTATGGCAACTTTACTTGGTGCAAGGTGGTTGGAGGGTGGATATTTCCCTTTAAGTAATTTATATGAATCTTTGTTTTTCTTGGCTTGGGGAATCACCACGGTTCATTTAATTGCTGAATACAGTAGTCACAGTCGTTTGGTGGGAGTTGCAACTTCACCTGTGGCAATGGGTATTACCGCTTTTGCAGCCCTGACACTTCCTTCGGATATGCAAGTTTCCGAACCATTAGTACCCGCACTCAAATCCAACTGGTTGATGATGCACGTCAGTGTGATGATGTTGAGTTATTCGGCTTTGATGGTGGGTTCTTTAATCGCTGTAGCATTTCTGATTGTGACAAAAGGTCAACCAGTCCAGCTACAAGGTAGTTCTGTTGGTAATGGTGGTTATCGTACCAACGGTTATCGCTTGCATAAAGCCGGTGAATTAGTTACCGAACCCCAAGCATTTGCTTTTGAAAACAACGGTTTTGCTCCCGTTCAGACCAATGGTAATGGCAAAACGGCTACAGCAGTTGCACAGCGGATAGAAACTTCGCAATCGAGTGAAAGTTCCGGAGAACCGCTTTCTCCTCAAAGATTAAGTCTTGCGGAAACTTTAGATAACATCAGCTATCGGATTATTGGGTTGGGTTTTCCCCTCTTGACAATTGGCATCATTGCGGGTGCTGTTTGGGCTAATGAAGCATGGGGTACTTACTGGAGTTGGGACCCGAAAGAAACCTGGGCATTGATTACCTGGTTGGTGTTTGCTGCTTATCTCCATTCCCGAATTACTCGCGGTTGGCAAGGTCATCGTCCAGCGATTTTAGCTGCTACTGGCTTTGTTGCGGTTTGGGTTTGTTATTTGGGAGTGAATTTGTTGGGTAAAGGTTTGCATTCTTATGGGTGGTTTTTTTAGGTAGGACGTGGAAGCCCATCCCATAAGAATCTGGCGGTTGAAACCGCGTCTACACAGGCGAAACCCGCCTGCGCGGGTTAATAAATAAAATTTAAATGCTCTTTTCCATAGGTTGGGAAGGAGTTTTTTTAGTCTTAATTACCACTAAAAAAAACTTAACTCTGTAGTTCCATATAGTTCATTGAGAGAAAATCGTAGGTTGGGTTGAACGAAGTGAAGCCCAACAAAATCTTAACAATGTTGGGCTTCGTTCCTCAACCCAACCTACTACTTAATCGAGCAATGTTGGGTTACGACACGATAATTATAAATTCGCGTCATAAACGAAATTTGCAAATTGTGTCTAACCCAACCTACAAGCTGATTAATTACATTCAGTAAAAAAAATTTGAATAACTCTTTTCTTTACTATCTTAATAAGGGAAAGAGTTTTTTTATATAATACAAAATGTAAAACCAATCTAAATTAAGACATTGCATCCCAGATTGTTTTAGTGTCCGCAAACATCCTAAACCGACAAACTTTCCCATCACGAAAGTCGTAAACGTGTGCAGTTGCGGCGCTCATAGACTTGTTGGAAATGCGGTTTTTTCCACTATATTTTCCAACCACAATAACTGAGCTATTAGCATCTAAAATTTCTTCAATATGGAAAGCAAAGTCTTTCCAGTTATTATCGTTGGCTTTGAAAACTCCCTCAATAACTTCAGATACACCAAAGCGTGTAGCACCCCCTGGAAATCCTTCATTTTGAATCCATTCTAGGTCTTCTGTTGTAATGCTACGGAATGCATCGTAGTCCTGTTCGCGAAATGCTCGATACAGTTCTTGAATTACTTTAATATTGCCCATTTTAATTACCAGTTAACAACTAAATCCTGAACTTTCATTCTTGCTTCGTTGAGTCCTCGCTGACGTATTTCATCTCCTAAATCCAAGCCATTCGCATGAATAAACTGAATATCTGTTACACCAATAAATTGAAAGGCAAAACGTAGAGCAGGTTCTTGAACATCCCATTCTTCATAAATAGAACCAGCACCATACTCACCACCTCGTGCTGTAATAAACAAAATCTTTTTTCCTTTAACCAATCCTTTGAATTCTCCGTCCATAACAGCAAAGGTACGACCTACCCGAACAATGTAATCAATGTAAGCCTTAAAACCAGAAGGAATGCTGAAGTTGTACATAGGAACACTAAAAATACAACGTTCGGCTGCTAAAAATTCATCGACTAGCTCATCAGAAAATCGAAGAACATCTATCATTTCGGGGGTTTTTGCTTCTAATGGACTATAATCGGCCGCAATCCATTCTTCTGTAACGTGAGGAATTGGTGATTCTCTAAGGTCGCGGTAAGTAATAGTATCTTCAGAATGCAGAGCTTTCCACTTTGTGATGAATTCTCTTGCTAGTTGTCGAGACTTGGAACGTTCGCCACGAGGACTCGAATCAATATGTAAAATATTTGTCATTTGGCTGGATAGTTCAAAAAATTTACCTATTAATCTAGACAGTAAAACTATTACTTACTAAAGTAAAGTAGCTACCAAATAGTAACTAAGTATCTTGAAAAAACTAAAAGTACATACAGCACAGCCAAGCTGCAACCCATTAGCTAAACTGTTTGAACAGCTGTCAGGACAATGGACGCTCTATATTTTGTGTGTTTTGGATACAGACGGTTCGCTGCGCTTTGGTGAACTGAGATCCAAAGTTGAGGGAATTTCAACTAAGGTTTTGACAGAACGATTGAGGATGTTAGAAGCAGCAGGAATTATTCATCGCTACCATGAGCCGACAATTCCTCCTAAAGTTACCTATAGTTTGACCAATCATGGAAAAGAACTATCTGAATCCATGGAGCATTTGTGTGAACTTGCTTCGCGGTGGTATGGTGATGAAAAGGAAATGGCTGATTAGTATTTACTGGATTCTAATACATAAAGACAGAACTAAAGTTTTACCTCTAACCTTTAAACTTTAACCTCAAAAAATCATTTCCTTCACCATTTGGGCTGTAGCGGGTGCGAGTAAAACCCCGTTACGATAATGAGCGCTAGCAATTATTACGTTGTCATATCCCGGTAGTTTTTCGATTACTGGTGCGGGACGATTTTCTGGACGAGGGCGTAACCCTGACCAAGTACGGATGATACTGGCATTTGCTAACTCCGGACAAGTTGCGATCGCGCTATGCAATGTCTGTTCTAAAAGTAGTTTGTCGGCGGCAATTTCACCGTTATCTTGAGGAAATTCTACTGTGGCACCGACCCAATAATCTGTAGCACTAGATACTCCAGCATTACAAGGAACGACGTAAACATCATTACAGGTTATGGCTGGTTGAAATTGGGAATTTGCTAAAGGATAACCCAAGTGTAAGTGAATTGCTTGTCCTAATACTGGACGAATATCAACTGTTTGATCTAATTGTGCTGTGAGGGCAGATGAACCGAGTCCCGCAGCGATAATAAATTTGTCTGCTGTAATTACACCATCTGTTGTTTCAAGTTGATTCGGTGACGACTTCATCCCCAAAGCACTGACACCAAATTTGAAGTTGACACCATTGCGTGTTGCTGCTTCTACTAAAGCTAATGTTAATGCTGTTGGATCGAGTTGTCGGTCTTGGGGAGAATGAATTGCTCCGATATAATTTTGTGAAATCACATCTATCTGAGGAAATATTTTTTCAATTTGAGCAACATCTAAAATGTCTAATTGCCAACCTTGATTGTGACGAGTTTCTTTGAGTTGATTCCATCCGGCTAAATCATCAGTTGTGACTTGAGGAGATGGTAGCAACATCAAAATTCCTTGACGATTAAAAGGGATTCGTTGCTTTGTAATAGCTTCTAATTCTGGAATCAAAGTTTCATAACGCTGGATGCTTGTTTGTCGCATCCGCCAAGCTTTACCTTTTAATTTGTGACTGATAATGCCCATCATCACGCCTAGGGCTGCACCTGTAGCAGCTTGAGCTGGAGGTTGTTTATCGACAACTGTAATTTTTAAACCTTCAATTAAACTCAGTTCGTAAGCTAATGTTGCTCCAATAATACCGCAACCGATAATAACTAGATGAGTCATGGATTTTTAAGGGTAAAAATAAATATAGAGACGCTGCACTGCAACGCCTCCAAACATCAACTATTTAAAGCTGCAACGTCAGATTTTAACTGTTAAATCCGATCAAAATTGTTTATCAATAACTCCAATGCATTTAGAATTAATTAGATATGGTATTTGCTGGGAGTAAATCCAAAAATTGGTTAATATCTGCAAAAGCAGCATTATAAGCACTCAGAGCTTTTCTGGAATTACCTTCATCAGCAGCTTGATCAATTTTCACCAGATTATTAAACATCTCTCGTACTATTTTACGTGCTTCTTTTTGTTGCTCTGGCAAGAGATTAGAAACAATATAGCTCATGTTTAATTTTACTTCTGTCATCGGACCATGTATAAAATTACCGACATTTATCCAATCTTGATTTTGAATTAGCTTTTGCAATTCAGCACTACGTTCTTGTACGGTTACAATTTCGGGAACATACTCCTGAATTTTCTCTATTTGTAATGGAGTATAACTTGGAGGTGTTGCAGCTACATTCGCACTGCCACAACTGATGAGTAATGTTGCTAAAGATACTAGGATTAGGGAAAAAATCGGGCGTAGACGGGACATAAACTAAACTTATTGATCTGCAAATTAACACAGTAATTTTAGCTTGTTGGGGGTCAAACAATTTTAGATTTTGGATTTTGGATTTTGAACTAATTTTACAGATAAATCTTGAAAGCGTTGTGTTATCCAGGGTAACTTCAGTTTTAATTAACTATGGTGAGTTTGTAATACAAAGGAATTAATGGTGATTTATTCGTTGCGATCGCAATAGATTTTCCCCCAATTTTCTAAGTATAATTATTACTGACTTCGGGTGGTCACCTATAGAGCTAACAATACCCAAATCATTAGTTTTCATGGGGTTTTATATTCCGTAGTGCGTTGCCGTTGACGCGAAAGCGTGCGGCGGCGTGTCCCCCTTTGACATACGTCCCGCTCCCTCGAAGCCACCAACGAGCGAGACGTATACCCCTCCGGGGCAGGCTACGCCAACGCACTACCCCAACCCCTCAAAACTTATGCAATCGAATACTAGTACTCCACCACATAAGTTATGAGGGGCTAAGATGCCTCTTGGTAGGTTGGGTTAAGCGGAGCGCAACCCAACATCAGCGTTGGGCTTCACTCCGTTTTGCTTCGCAACGCTTGCGCGAACAGCCCAACCTACAATATTACATTAATTACCCATCAAAACTAATGAAAAGCAATACTAGTAGTCCTTTAGATTAATTTCGATCAGTTCATTTATCCCCAAACCATGTAGAGACGCGAAAGCGTGCGGCGAGCGCGTGCCTGAAGGAGATTATTTCGCGTCTCTACAACCCCGCATAATTAATGACATAAAAAGTTCAATTTTATCGTTGCTTTAATCAAAAGAGACTTGATAAGCTGAAACACTAATACGGTCAACCTTTCGACATTAACAATAAATCGTAATCTGCTTGACATTAGCCGCTTTATTTACAAAGGGGAGTATTTTTGTGAACGCATCTGAGATGGCAACAAATCTGGAATTTGCGAGTAAAATTGCTGCGGTAGTTAATTTATTTAAATTTGAATTTCCCGATGCAAGATCGGATCTTAAACCTTGGAGAAGTGATGAACAAACCATGGAATTAGTAGATCCAGATTCTATCGATATTGGTTTTCACTTTCCTGGTGTCAGTAAATCTTGGCAAAGTCGCAGTATCTTAACTCAAATTCGTTTTTATCAAGATCCTATTAATGGGTTGCGTCGTGCAATTGGTGTGGAAGTCTGTGGATTTGATCATCGCGGGGAACAATGGCGAGTTTCAACTGTAGAAAACTGGAATTTTGTTGGTAAACTTAAACCTGCTGAAGAAAAACAAGAAAAGTTAAAAGATTTTTGTCGTCAAGTTTTGCAAGTGTTTAACAGCAATTCGGAAAAGGAAAATAATTAATTGGTGAAATTAACTACTCTTACAATTACCATCATTACAGTAAGTAGATTTGTATGTGCTATCGCGCTTACCAAAAATTGTATAACGGTTATCGCGGATTTGTTCGTAAAAGCGATCGCCAGCCCATTTCAATCCCGGTAGAGTGCGATAAGCATCAACAAATACACTTCCACCTGGTAATAATCGTCCAATTTCTTCCGCTGCTGCACTACCTTGAAAGCGTGTTTCTGGAGCATCTTTATCAATCAAAATCATCCCCAATTCGCAATCAGTTGATGTAATATTCCACTTTTGGAGTGCTTGCTCATCTTGCATGGGGATGTAATTAAAGATTTTACCCCGATCTAAATTTTCTAAAATTTGTACCAAAGTAACACAAAGATTACAGTTGCCATCGTAAATAACTTGGTAGTTCATAGGTTTGAATAAATAGGTGAATAAATATTAAGCCATGTTTCTATTTTAACGTGAGTACTCTTGCGGGGTGCAGAGTACTACGAAGCAGAAAAAAACGACCTTTCATAAACAAGCAACATATTTATTCGTTAGAAATTCAAGCCGTACTACAAACAATCCCTTACACATAATCTTTATACACTTTAGTTCCCTCTATCGGTAGAAAGTTTTGCTTGTTAGATAAATCAGTCGATAGAGAGTTTTAAAAGTAGATATATAACTATAAACTAAATTATGCCTATCCTAAGAGAGATGTATTAATTATGAGCGATAGTAACGGAAAACTCGCATCACGTCTTTATCCTTCTCACATTGATATTCCTGCTGATGTGCGAAGCCAGGTTGTCTCACTCCTTAACCAAACTTTAGCTGCAACCGCAGATTTGAAAAGCCAAGTCAAGCAAGCCCACTGGAATGTCAAGGGAACTGACTTCTACCAGCTTCATGAGATGTTTGATGAAATTGCCGGTGAGATAGAAGAATTCATTGATATGTTTGCCGAACGGATTACCGCTTTAGCAGGTTATGCTTGTGGTACAGTTCGTATGGCTGCGGCTAATTCTATATTGCCAGAATACCCTACTGACATTTTGGATGGAATGCAGCACGTAACCGCTTTAGTTGAGCGTTTTGCAGCATACGCTAAGCATTTAAGAGAAGCTATTGACAAAACCGATGAGCTAAATGAACAAGATACTAATGACCTATATGTCGAAGTTTCTCGTACCATTGACAAGCGACTCTGGTTCTTAGAAGCTCACATCCAGGTTTCTGAAGTCAAATCAGAAAGTGGAACTCAACAGAAAGCTGGTGTTAAATAAATTTTGTTAATTGTGAGTTGTAGGTTAGTTAAAATAATGCACTAAAAGTAATTTAATTTAACCTACTTTTATTGAGAAATTTAATTACTCCGAACAAATTGTTTGTTATAGTAACCTTTTAGTAAGTACGTCACTTTTGAGTGCGTACTTTTCATTTTATAGATATATATTTTAGTATTGAATAGTTACAAATTAGAAAAAGAAAAGCTTTATTTATTTTGTGAGGTGAGAAGTTGGCTTTTTACAAAAAACCCGACTTATTAATCCAAAATCTCAAATCCAAAATCGAAATATCGAAATATCGAAATGGCGAAAAAATTTAATACCAAAACTCATCTGATTCACGATCGCAATTCTCGCGGTAGAACTCAAATCGGTTGGCTCGATAGTTATCATACTTTTTCTTTCGGTGGTTTCTACGATCCAGAACGTTTAGGTTTTCGCAGTTTACGGGTAATAAATGATGATAGAGTTGCTCCGGGGGCTGGATTTCCTACTCACGGTCATCGAGATATGGAAATTCTTACTTATGTTTTAGAAGGAGCGCTCGAACATAAAGATAGTTTGGGAACTGGTTCGGTAATTCGTCCCGGTGAAGCACAAATTATGAGTGCGGGAAGGGGAATTATGCATAGTGAATTTAATCATTCCCCATCGGAACCAGTGCATTTTCTACAAATTTGGATTATTCCAGAAAAACAAGGTTTAAAACCGAGATACGAACAGAAAAGTTTTTCCATTGAAGAAAGAACGGGACAATTACGTTTGATTGCTGCACATGATGCACGAGATGGTGCTGTAAAAGTATATCAAGATGTGGATTTATATACGTCAATTTTGCAACCTGGAAACAAAATTAATTACCATGCTCAACCCAATCGTTATACTTGGTTGCAAGTAGCTAATGGCATTGTAAACCTCAACGGTGAAGAATTAAGAGCAGGTGATGGGGTGGAAATTGATGATGAAATAGATTTAGAAATTACAACTAATGTAGGTGGAGAAATCTTGCTTTTTGATTTAGGTTAATCTGAGTCGGGAAATTTCCTCGAAACCAGCTTGATTGACAATATTTTGATTTAAATTTAAAAATGATTTTGGTGCGTTAATCCTGCATTAGGCACCATTTTTATTTGACCTATTCCGAAAAATCATTCTTATCATGAATTGATTATTGTTACAACTCTCGGAAGATTGAATTTAGACATAATTATTTTCTATGGAAAAAACTTTGAAAAACAAACTAAATCATCAGATTTTCTGCAACAATTGAAAAGATATTGATCAAACTTGATTGTAAACGGTGAATATTACTCACCTTTAGGTAGAGTAAAGATTTAGCGTTAAGGGTGTATATTAGGTCGAACTATATCAAAATACGAATAAATGCTGAGCCGGCGTTGCAATGTAGGTAATTTATAGTATTTACATAGGTAAAAGCCGAATCAAATTAATCTTGTTTTTTCTCTTGAAAAATTGACCGGGGAACGCCGGTGTATCGCTTACTAATTTGGGGAACGTAAAACAATCTGTGAAGCATGAGATCATATTTTCTTTTTAAATCAAAATACTAGTAAAAAATGTAACTATCAGTCGGATAATTAATGCTTCATCCACAGATTTTTATTTTGTGTAATTCCGTAGTTAATTATGACCTCTCTACCACCAGAAATTATAATTGTAGATAACGATAATAACGAACCAGAAAAACCTCCCGAACCACCCCGTAAGAAACGACGGTGGCTTTGGTTATTATTTTCTGTAATACTATTGGGCGGTGGTGTTTTTGCTTGGCGGATGATGGTTGGAGAAGAGCAAAAACCTGCCGGACAAAATGCTCAACCTCCAAAAGTACCAGTTCAATTAGCCACAGTAGAATCTGGAATAATTGAAGATAGAGACGAATATGTTGCTAGATTAGAATCGCGAAATTCGGTAAATCTTCAACCTCAAGTACAAGGAAGAATTACGAATATTTTTGTTAATTCCGGAGATAATGTACAACAAGGTAGTGCATTAATGCAGATAGATTCCAGAGAACAACAAGCAGCAGTTAACAGTGTTGATGCAGCAGCACAAGCTGCTCGTTCTCAATTACAAAACGCGATCGCAACTCTTAAATCTTTACAAGCTGAAAGATTATCCAATGTTGCCGATGTAAATTTGAATCAGCAGGAATACGAAAGATATTCTAGTTTGGCAGCACAAGGAGCAGTATCGCAACAAATTAGACAGCAATATCAAAATAGACTTGCTACAGCAAAAGCCAGACTGAATGCAATTGAGGCTCAAATAAAAGCTCAAGAAGCTTCAGTAAATCAAGCGGAAAAAGCATTACAACAACAGAAGGCAAATACGACACAACAACAAGTTCAACTGCAATACTATACAGTTTCCGCTCCGATTGCAGGTCAAGTTGGCGATTTAATAGTTAAAGAAGGTGATGTTGTGAACACAAACACCCAACTAACTAGTATTACCCAAAATAATCCCTTACAAATTGAGATTTCAATACCTCAAGAACGTGCAGCAGAATTGCGTAAAGGAATGCCTGTAGAGTTAGTTGATAATCAAGGTAAAATTTTGGGTAGGAGTCAAGTTTTTTTTATCTCTCCTAACGTTAATCAAAATACTCAATCAATACTTATTAAAGCAACTTTTGATAACTCGAATAATCAACTACGAGCGTCCGAATATGTTAATGCGAGAGTAATTTGGCAGCGTAGTCCGGGAGTATTAATTCCAGCAACCTCAGTAGTTCGTTTAGCCGGGGAAACTTTTGTATATGTTGCCAAAAAACCTTCAGCTTCTCAAGATAAACCAGAATATATCGCTAAACAAAGGCGCATTAAATTAGGCGATATTCGCGGCAATAATTATCAAGTTTTAGAAGGATTAAGAGCAGGAGAAAGAATTATTATTTCCGGCATACTTAATTTAACAGATGGAGCGCCGATAATGCCAGACTCTAAATAAAAAAGTTAGGAGTTAAGAGTTAGGAGTGAGGAGTTAGTACCACCGGCGTTAAGAGTTAGGAGTTAAGAGTGATTAATTTTTTTTTATAACTATTTACTTGTAACAATACGAAGCTTTGATTTTAGTTGTTGCTGCTAACTTCTAAGCTATTAAATGTCTAAATTGTATATACAAAGCGTGCAGGATGTCCCCACGACAAATATTTGATATTTTTATCTTATACAATGAACGCTGCTTATTAACTTAATACCTAATTATTAACTTCTCACTCCTAACTCATAACTCCGGTACAGACGTAGCAATGCTACGTCTCTACAACTCCTAACTCCTAACTCCGGTACAGACGTAGCAATGCTACGTCTCTACAACTCCTAACTCATAACTCCGGTACAGACGTAGCAATGCTACGTCTCTACAACTCCTAACTTCTAACTCCGGTACAGACGTAGCAATGCTACGTCTCTACAACTCCTAACTCATAACTCCGGTACAGACGTAGCAATGCTACGTCTCTACAACTCCTAACTTCTAACTCCTAACTTTATTTATGTTTGCTGACTTTTTTATTAAACGACCAGTTTTTACCAGTGTCTGTGCAATTATCATTCTGTTGGTGGGAGCAATTAGTATTCCGACACTACCTACAGATAGATATCCGGAGATTAGCCCGACTCAAATTAGTGTGACTGCTAATTATGTCGGTGCTAATGCGGAAGTTGTTGAGAAAACTGTGACAACGGTTTTGGAACAGCAGTTAAATGGTGTAGAAGGCATGAAGTATATGTCTTCGAGCAGCAGTAACAGTGGGACGAGTCAAATTACAGTTACATTTGATGCATCTCGGAACAAAGATATTGCAGCGGTTGACGTGCAAAATCGGGTTTCTTTAGCAGAACCGCAGTTACCAGAAGCCGTACAAAGAACTGGAGTTGTTGTTAGTAAAGAGTCAAGTAATATTCTCTTGGCTATGGGGCTTTACAGTAATAATCAAGAGTTTGATAACGTATTTCTCAGTAATTATGCTGACCTTTATATCAGAGATAATTTACAGAAAATTGACGGTGTTAGTCGAGCGCAAATTTTTGGTGAACGTCGTTATGCAATGCGTTTGTGGCTCGACCCCAATCGTTTAGCAAGTCGTAATCTCACGGCACAGGATGTAATAAATGCTCTCAATGAACAAAATGTGCAGGTGGGTGCGGGACAAATCGGTCAGCAACCGACACCACCAGACCAAATGTATCAAATTGACTTACGTGCTGTAGGTAGACTGGAAAATGTTACCGAGTTTGAGGATATTGTTGTCAAAGGCGGGGATAATGGCGTTTTAGTTAAATTGAAAGATATCGGAAGAGCAGAGTTAGGGGCGGAAAATTATAACTCGTTTTTAAGATTTAGAGGAAATGAAGGTGTTGGTATCGGAATATTTCCGACTCCGGGAAGTAATGCTTTAGAAGTTGCTGCTGCTGTGAAAGCGGAAATGGAAAATTTGGCTGGAGATTTTCCACCAGGAATGCAATATCAAGTTGCCTTTGATACTACTGCTTTTGTGGAAGAATCGCTTTCGGAAGTGGTGAAAACCCTTTTATTATCTATCGGTTTGGTTGTTCTGGTCATCTTTATTTTCTTACAAGATTGGCGGACAACAATAGTGCCGGTGATTACAATTCCTTTGGCATTAATCGGTACATTTGGCTTTATTAAAATCTTTGGATTTTCAATTAATACTTTAACTTTATTCGGTTTAACTTTAGCAACGGGGATGGTAGTTGATGATGCAATTGTAGTAGTTGAAGATATTTCTCGCTTGATTAATGAAAAGGGAATGTCACCCAAACAAGCTGCTTCTGCTGCAATGCGCGAACTTACAGGAGCGGTAATTGCAACTTCTTTAGTATTAATGGCGGTGTTTGTTCCGGTAGCATTTTTCCCAGGTTCTACTGGTAATATTTACCGTCAATTTGCGCTGACAATTGCTTTTGCGATCGCAATTTCTACTTTTTTAGCGTTAACTTTAACTCCTGCTTTGTCGGGGTTATTATTCAGAAGAAGAACTGAAAGTAGCGGTTTTCTCCAGAAAATTTTTGATGTTATTAATTGGTTTTTAGATGGGGTAAGAAATGGCTACGAATGGTCGCTACAACGTTTAATACATCTGAAATTTATCGTATTGATAGTATTTGCAGCGTTATTAGTAACCACTGGTTGGCTTTACAACATAGTTCCTCAAGCATTTTTACCAGAAGAAGACCAAGGTTACTTTATTACGATTATTCAAGGACCCGAAGGAGTTTCGCTTAACTATACCAGTCAGGTGATGGCACAGGTTGAGCAAAAAATCCTCGATTTACCGGAAGTAGTCGGTACCTTTGCCATTGGTGGTTTTGGATTCAGCGGTAGTACGGCTAACAACGGCGTAATTTTTACCACTTTGAAACCTTGGGGAGAAAGGAGAGGAAAAGGACAATCGTCTTTAGAAATTATTGATCGATTGAGACAGCAATTTTTTACGATTACCGATGCGAGAGTTTTACCATTAAATCCTCCATCAATTCAAGGATTGGGCAGTTTTAGCGGCTTTCAATTTCAGTTACAAGATAGAAGAGGAAACAGTAGTTTAGCGGTAATGCTACAAGAAATGGGAGAATTATTAGGAGTCGCCAACCAAAGACCAGAGATTCAGGCGGTTTTTAGTACATTTTCGGCGAATATGCCGCAATTATTGATTGAAGTGAATCGCAATCGAGCCAAAGCATTACAAGTTGATATTGACGATGTTTTTAGTACTTTACAAACTTATCTTGGTTCACGGTATGTAAGTGATTTTAATTTAGAACAGCGGACTTATCGGGTTTATGTGCAAGCAGACGCTCAATATCGCTCCAATCCCGAAGATATCGGTAAATTGTATGTTCGCTCCCAAAATAATCAAATGATTCCCATGAGTAACTTGGTAACAGTAACTCCCACCACCGGAGCGCAAACTATTAATCATTACAACCTGTATCGTTCCATTGAAATAAACGGTGAAGCAGCACCAGGTTATAGTTCCGGACAAGCTTTAGACGCAATGGAAGAAGTTGCAAATCAAGTTTTACCGAGAACTTTTGGTTACGAATGGGCTGGAATTTCCGCAGAAGAAAAGGAATCCGGAGGACAAGCACCGTTAATTTTTGGATTAGGAATAGTTTTTGTATTCTTGGTATTAGCAGCGCAATATGAGAACTATATTGACCCTTTAATTATTATGCTTTCAGTTCCTTTAGCGATTTTAGGAGCCTTAGCAGCACAATATTTGCGGGGCTTAGAAAATGATATTTTCTGTCAAGTTGGTTTGGTCATGTTAATTGGTTTGGCTTCTAAAAATGCCATATTAATTGTGGAATTTGCCAATCAATTAAGAGAGGAAGGACTTTCAATAACCAAAGCAGCACTCAGAGCATCAGAAGAACGTTTGCGACCAATTTTGATGACCGCTTTATCAACTTTATTAGGAATTTTTCCCTTATTAATTGCGACAGGTGCAGGGGCTGGTAGTCGTCAATCTTTGGGTACTGCTGTGTTTGGAGGAATGTTTATTGCCACATTTTTAAGTTTATTTGTGGTACCGATTTTGTATATTGTCATTGTGTCTTTACGACAGCAATTAATGCCCGTTCAAAGAAAACAGGAAATAGTTACATCGGTAGAAGAGAATGGTAAAGTTACTGCAAATCATTAATCAAAAATTGGTCATGGGAAAATTCGGAATTTCAAACTTGTCCTTGTAATTCCCTTACCTATATAAAAACCTATAGTTTTCAAAAATTTACGGTTTGTGTCACTTTTTGTTACGAGTATGTAAGTTCTACAAACAAGTATTTGCCACAGCAGCTTTCCTGTGAATAATAGAATTGTTGAGTAAAAAACTTGCAATGGTTTATTCCAAAGCAATTTTGATTATTGCAACTAGGATTTTACTAACTGCGTTTGCTGTAACTTGAGGTTAAATTAATGAGAAGAACTTTTTTTATTGTTGTACTAGCTATCTTCTTCACTTTTGATATATTTTTCGCTATCTCAACTGCTGTAGCGGACAATATCAAAAATTCGCCAAATGTCAAAATTACGCAGCCCATTCAAGGTGAAACGGTAATTAATAAGGTTAAAGGTTAAAGGTTAAAGGTCTAAGGTTAAAGGTTAAAAATTAGTGTCAACTGTCAACTGTCAACTTCTAACTCCCAACTAGTGGCCGCCTTATGGTAGGTTAAGTTTAAATTCGTATAATAAATATTTCTTAATCTTATGGCTGGAGTCGAATTTTGGGTGTAGAACTACGCAGTTTTGTATATCTTGACAATTTGCAACCTCAACACGCAGCATATATGGGAACGGTAGCCCAAGGTTTTTTACCACTACCAGGAGATACTTCTTTATGGGTAGAAATTTCTCCTGGAATAGAAATAAATCGAATTACTGATGTTGCGTTAAAATCTGCTTCAGTACGTCCGGGAGTGCAGATGGTAGAAAGGCTGTATGGTTTGCTCGAAGTCCATTCTAGCTCTCAGGGGGAAACTCGTTCTGCGGGAGAAGCTATTTTAGCAGCTTTAGGAGTTAAAAAAGATGAATGTCTTAAACCCCGTGTAATTTCAAGTCAAATTATCCGTAATGTTGACGCTCATCAAACTCAACTTATTAATCGCACTCGACGGGGACAGTTACTATTAGCGGGACAAACTTTGTATGTATTAGAAGTTGAACCAGCTGCTTATGCTGCTTTAGCTGCAAATGAAGCTGAGAAAGCTGCTGCAATAAATATCCTTGCTGTTAATGCTGTAGGTAGTTTTGGCAGGCTTTATTTAGGGGGACAAGAACAGGATATACTTGCAGGTGCAGATGGAGCGTTAGCAGCGATTAAAAATGTTGCTGGTAGGGTAAATTCTCCCGGTAAGCGTCAGGAGTAAAGGTAAATCATGGCAAATTTAGAACATCTGACTTTACTCAAAACTGGTACTCTTACATGGGATGAGTGGAGGAAGAAAAATCCTCAAATTGAATTAGATTTGAGTTCGGCGAATTTGTTTGGATACAATCTTACTGGTGCAAATCTCCAAGGAGTAAATTTAAGCCATGTAATTTTAGAAAATGCTTTATTAGTGCAAGCAAATTTAACTAATGCTGACTTTAATAGTGCAAATCTTAATCATGCCAATTTTCAGGAAGCTAATTTAAGAAAAGCTAATTTTAGTTTAGCTAAACTTAGTGGTGCTAATCTGACAAAAGCGAATTTAAGTTTTGCTAATTTGATTGGAGTTGATTTAAGCTATTCTAATTTGCAAGATGCTTTGATGCTGAATGCAAACTTAATTGGAACTAATTTAAAAGACACAAATATTAAAGGTGCAGATTTAGGAGGAGCAAAATTAAATCGCGCTAATCTTTGGAAAGCAAAATTACATGATGCTAATTTCAATGAAGCTGAATTAAGAAATGCTAATTTGTACGAAGTCGAAGCAATGGGTGCTTATTTTTATAAAGCGAATTTAAGCTATTCTAATTTGACTAAAGCTCACCTTAGCGGTGCGTATTTATTACAAGCTGATATGAGTTTTTCCGATTTGACAGGCGCCGATTTGAGATGGGCAAATTTGAAAGCTGCGAATTTTGCAGGTGCGAATCTTACGGGTGCAAAACTCCAAGGTGCGAAGTTGTTCGGCGCTAATTTGGAGCGAGCAATAGTAAACAATCACAAGTCGGGTTTTTAGCTTAAATATCCGTGAAAACAGAAAATTATCGTAAAAACCCGACTTCTCACCCCACCACAATCAGAAGTCGGGTTTCGAGCTTAGGTATCCGTCAAATAAGACAATCATCATAAAAACTCGACTTCTACCCTAGTTTTTCGGTTTCTGAGGTAAATTTCCTTTTTAAAAATCAAATTAATCTAAAGGTTTTGGGAATAATAATATTAACAATTGTGATTAACAGGGAGCTAGCGGTCGATGGAAAAAATTAAATGGAATTCTAATTTAAAAAATACACTTCCTTTACATATACCTACGGAATTGATCCAAGCAAATCAAGAAGACAATAATGTTCAAAAGTCTAATCAAGATTTACAAACTCAAAACTCTTTCAATCAAGAAGAGTCATTTGAAGCATCCGAGTTATTAGAGCAAGGAATTCAACAGCAACAAACTGGCAACTTTAATGCTGCAATAAAATCTTTACAGCATTCATTAGCGCTATTTCAAGCTTATGGAAATACTCAAAAACAGGCTAAAGCTCTTTCTTGTTTAGCTTTAGTAGCTTATTGTTCTGGTGACTATAAAAGCGTTATATCTTACGCTCAGCAATGCTTGTCTTTAGCTAAAGATACCCAAGAGGAGCGTTTGCAGATACAAGCACTTTCCCATTTAGGAAACGCTTATCGTCATTTAAAACAGTATTCTGAAGCTGTTGAGCATTTACAAGAATGTCTAAAAATAGCTCAGCAATTACAAGATAAGCGCTCTGAGATAGCAGCACTTAATAATTTAGGATTAGTTTTTAAAGCTTTGAATAATCTTTCCAAAGCAATAGAGTATCAAGAAAAAAGTTTAAAATTAGTACGAGAAATACAAGATAATTGGGGAGAAGAACAAATATTAAAAAATTTGGGTAATGCCTGGTATGCTTTAACAAATTATTCAAAAGCTACCAAATATTACGAAGATTGTATTATTGTATCTCGGTTACTTAAAAACAATCGTAGTAGCATCCAAGTCTTAAAAAGTCTTGGGAATGCTTATTATGCTTTGGGTGAATATAAAAAGGTGATTATCTGCTATGAAGAACGTTTACAATTAGCAAAGGATATTCAAGATAGCCGTACACAAGAACAATCTTTAGGTAGCTTGGGAGTTGCTTGTGAAGCTTTAGGTGATTATGAACGAGCAATGTCTTATTATGAAGAACGTTTGCGAATAGCTAAAGCAATGAAAGACCGTCGCAGCCAAGACCAGGCTCGTGCTAGTCTTAAAACTGCTTGTTATGCGATGGGCGACTATGCCAGAGCCATGAATTACGATTAATGATTATGAGGATCAGCTTCTCCCCGTTGCCTCCGGCTGAACGGGGAGCTTGCGAACAACCAGGTTCGTTGTAATAGCTGACTAGCTCAGTAGCCCCAGTACGGTATACACCTCCAGCCGTTTCCCTAAGCGAGATGCGATCGCCATAACTCACCAAGAAATCGAATATCGTGGCAGATTCGCTACAATCAAAACAAACTGGAAAAATCTTGCTATGCTAGCCATCTCCCAAGAAACACAAAAAATGACCATCGAGGAATATCTCGCATGGGAACCCCTGCAAGAACTTCGTTACGAATACGACAACGGCGAAGTCTTTGCCATGACTGGTGGTACAATTCCCCACAATGATATTGCCTTGAATTTTTACACAGCCTTACGTCCACATTTACGTGCTAGGGGTTGTCGGGTGAATGTGTCGGATGTAAAAGTGCAACTCACCCCTAAAAGTCCTTACTATTACCCTGATGTTATTGTCAGTTGCGATCCTCAAGACTTGAATGCTCGCAAATTTATTCAAAATCCAAAAATAATTGCCGAAGTTCTTTCCCCTGTTACAGCTAGCAGAGATAGGGGGGAAAAATTTACCAATTATCTGAAAATGCCTTCTTTACAAGAATATTTATTAATAGATTCCGAAAAAATTTCCGTCGAACGTTACTGTCGGGGAGAAGGGAGAATGTGGCTTTACCATCCCTATATTGAAGAAGATGTAATTACCTTATCCAGCATCGAATTTGAGATGGCAACAGCATCACTATATGAAGGTGTGGTTTTTGAAGCAGAAGAATAAAATGCCTAATCTGTAATTTTTTCCCACGAAACCAAGCCATTATCGGCAAAATCGATCTCCAGATGATATCCTTCCATCATCGCGATTCCCAGCTCCCGGCTTATAACCGGAAGCCAAAACAGGGACTACTTTTTCTATACCATCCCAAACAACAGTCGTTAAATATATGGCTGTCAATTCTTCCTCAAATAGCGCATCCAAATCCCGATATCCCCTCACAGGGAGAGTCTCTAGTCGAGCGCAAAGCGGACTAGCGTAGTTCATATCAAAATGATAATTCATCCTTTAATCGGTTGCTGCTGAAGATATTCCAAGGCTTGTTGAGTTTCAACTTGAGGAAATTCTACATAAAAATTACTTACACTTAAAAAAGATGTTGGTGTTGCTAAGACGATGACTTTTTCTCCCCATTTATGCAACCAAGGAATTAATTTTTCAGGTGCTACTGGAGTACACAGCCAAATTTGTGCGGGATTCAACTTTCTTAGGGAAGTAGCAGCAGCAGCGATGGTCATACCTGTAGCAATACCATCATCAACTAAAATAATAGTAGCTCCTTGAGGATTTACTTGGGGACAAGCAGGACTTAATTGTGCCTCTAAAGATTTAGCACAGTCCATCGCTGTATTTAAACTTGCTTGGTGTTTTTCTCGCGAATAAAATTTGAAGCGAAATAGTCTATTATCTGACCAAACAACACTTCCGGAAGCAGTCACCGCACCAATGGCTAATTCTTCATTTTGGGGATGACTAATTTTTTTTGCGACTTCTATGTTCAAAGGACAATCAAGCAAACGCGCTACTGGTAAAGCAACTGGTAATCCACCTCGAGGTAAAGCATAAACAATTGGGATTGGTTTCAATCCAGTTTCAACCGCTTGTTTGTTCAATTGAGTACGAATAGCTTGGGCTAACTCAACACCCGCAGCCTCGCGATTTTGAAAAAGTGGGTTGTACAACATGATTTACTAAACATTTTACAACGGGATGCCTGGAATTTGGCTATGGTCTATTCTTAATAGCTGATATAATCAAGAGTTTATAGATACAAGTATTACGCAAAAAAAGCGTAGCCGAACCAATATTAGTAGAGATTGTTTTCTCAAACGCAAGTTTTATTTCAAATGAACAGCAAAAATCAGTTAAGTCTTTTTGAGGATTCAACTTTTAGCCAAAAAGAACTTATTCCCACAAATGCCAAAATACCCATTCCTCCAGGTACTTATCCAACCATGACGGAATTGGCTCAACATTGCAATAATTGTCATCGTTGTCCTCTTGGGGATACTCGTCAACACGCAGTTGTTGGTAGAGGAAATCTTCAAGCATCCATTATGATTATTGGGGAAGCTCCAGGTCAAAATGAAGATGAAACTGGATTACCTTTCGTTGGAAGAGCGGGACAACTTCTGGAAAAGATTTTGGCATCAGCAAACATTGACAGCGAACAAGATGTGTACATTGCCAATATTAATAAATGTCGTCCCCCAGGTAATCGCAATCCAACTACTGAAGAAATCAAGGCTTGTAAACCTTATTTGTTAGAACAAATTCGGCTTGTTAATCCAAAAATCATCCTTTTGACAGGTGCTACAGCTCTCAAAGGTTTACTTGCAGAAAAACGGGCAATTAGTAAAATTCGCGGACAGTGGATAGAATGGGAAGGTCGTTTGTGTATGCCTATTTTTCATCCTTCTTATTTACTACGTAATCCTTCTCGCGAAACTGGTAGTCCCAAATGGTTGATGTGGCAAGATATACAAGCGGTGCGGGCAAAGTTTGACGAGATGGGGAATAGTTAGGAGTTAGGAGTTAGCAGTTAGGAGTTAGGAGTTGACAGTTGAGAGTTGTTTATTACCAATTACCAATTACCAATTACCAATTACCAATTACCAATTCCCTATTCCCTATTCCCTATTCCCTACTCTCCATCATTTAGACTTTTGTTCTATCGGTTAAAATCTCATAGCCGGTTTCTGTAACTAATACAGTATGCTCGAACTGTGCTGAAAAAGAATTATCTACAGTTACGGCAGTCCAACGGTCGGATAAGGTTTTACAATGTTTAGAACCAGCATTTAAAATTGGTTCAATTGCTAGGGTCATTCCTTTACGCAATTTGACGTTAGGCATTTCACGGGTACGGAAGTTGAAAACGGAAGGTTCTTCGTGCAAGTTTCTACCTACACCATGTCCGGTAAAGTCTTCAACTACGCTAAAACCGTTGGATTTTACATGGTCTTCAATGGCACCAGCAATATCCATTAAGTAGTTACCAGCTTTTACTTGTTCGATGCCTTTATAAAGTGCTTCTTCGGCAACACGAATTAATTTTGCATCATTGGGCTTTACTTCCTCGACGGCAATTGTGATACATGAATCACCGTGAAATCCCTGGAAGAAAGCGCCTGTATCGACTTTTAAAACATCCCCTGTGCGGATGACTTTCTTGGCGCTGGGGATACCATGTACGACTTCGTTGTTGATGCTAGAACAAATAGAACCCGTAAAACCGTGATATCCCTTAAAGCTAGGTGTAGCACCCATTTCGCGAATACGTTTCTCAGCGTAAGCATCTAAGTCTGCTGTAGTCATTCCTGGCTTTACCAACTCAGAAATTTCTTTTAACACAGTTGCGACAATTTTCCCCGATTGACGCATAATTTCAATTTCACGCGGCGATTTGATTTCGATTCCCCTACGCTGTCTTTTAGGGCGAGTATCTTGAGATGGTTGAGAAAGCAGATTACTTAAAATGTTCATAAGATAATAATTGGAAGGTGCGTTGCCGCTTAAATGTAAATTGATTTACTCGCTTAGTTGAGAAACAATTCTGTATATATTTTAAGTTAACTTATTTTG
>NZ_JADEWL010000281.1 GCF_015207665.1 Plectonema cf. radiosum LEGE 06105 | reverse complement strand
CCCCATCCCCATCCTTTCTAAGCTTCAAAAGGAGCTAATTCTTTGAGAATGGTGAAGCGAATGTGATTAATTGCTAGTTCACCAATACTTATATCTTCTTTTTGGAGGGGTTTACCTCCGGAATTCAGTGTTTCAAAGGAAATACCTTTACCAATTTCTATATGAAACCAACTCAAACCCATGAAAAAACGGGTGGGATGAGGCCCGTCACGTCCGACATCATCCGGGTTGGATTCCATTGGTAGCCAACCAAAGCCGGGGATGTAGAATTCTAACCAAACGTGATTGTAGTCTGGCTGTAGGGGAATACCTTGTTTTTCTCCCCAGGGAGGACATTTGTAACGACCTACTGTACGGCAAGCAATTCCGTTTAAACGACATAATGCTAACAACACACCTACATATTCTCCACATGAGCCAGTACCGCGTTCTAAAACGATATCTGGTGTATCGATGTGGGGTTTAATAGCGTAGGATAATTTATCGTAAACGTAATTGCGAATGTTGTACATTTTTCGCAAGATGTTGGTTTCAGTACCTACTGCTTCAATAGCTGCATTGCGGACAATCGCTATGTCCATTGCTAAGTCGTCATCATCAACTAAGTAACGATTTCTAAATTCTGTTGATAATAAACCAGCGTTTTCCACATCTCTCGGTGTAAGCCGATACTTTATACTCCGCACTTCTAAAATAGCTTTCCAGCCTAGTAGATGACGTTCTCCCGGAGTTAGGGTATCTAATTTAAACACTGCTACCCGTTGTCCGTCGATGATTTTTTCGGTAAAAGGTAAACCAATTGGTTCAACTTGCTTTACCTTTTGACGTTCGGTGTCCGAAGGTAGAGCAATACGCCATTCTAAATCCTGCAAATAAACATCTTCTAAGGGGTCTATTTGTTCTACATAGGACATTTCTAGTAAATAACCGTTAGAAAGCGCAATGCGTTTTTCTCGATTGTAATGGTAATCGAGGGGATGAATAAAAGTGCGATCGCGATAAGTTAATTCGTGGTTTGGTTGTGCGTTGGGGTTGTCGCGGATGTAGGGTTCTTCGGATGAGTAAGCGACGTAAATGCTTTGTTTTTTGGTTGCAGAATCGGTATGTACTGCTATACCCGTGGGAGATTCAAAAGGAGTTAATACGCTAAATTGAATTTCACCTGTTGCCCGGTCGAGGAAGTAAACTGATTGTTCTACAGTATCGCAAACTAACAGGGTTTCTTCGGTGAGTGCTAAGTTTTCTATTCCCACACCGGGAGCATAAAATCGAGCGATTTCAGCACGTGTATTACGGTTAAAAACCAGGATTTTACCGAGTTTTTCGCAACTAACATAAACAGTGGAATCCCATACAGCAATACCGTTAGCGGGATAAGGTAAAGTCGCAAAATGCTCTAGCGCCTTAGAATCTAGTTGACACAAATAAACGCTATTACCTCGTGTTACCCATAAGGTATCTTCCCACAGCGCCAGACCCGTGACATCTAAAAATTCCCGCGTTTGATGGGAATTGATAATTTTTGTATTGTCGTTATTGGGATCAATTTGTAGCAAATGCCCAAGTCTTGGATCGATCGCAATCAATGTATCTTTAATAAATGCGATGCCATATAAAGCGGCAACAGCAAACGGTCGAATAGTCCTTTGCCCAATCATCTGGCTAACAGTCAAGGAGGGAAGTACATTCGTCATCTTAAGGCTTATTTGTTCAAAGGTTTCTTACTTATTACATATTTTGCGATATGTACTGTTTGAGAATAGTTTAGTCCGTCATTCCTTTCAAGTTTCTGATTCATAACATAAATCTATTAAAATTCACCGGAATGCACCCCGAACTTAACAATAAAAAAACCGGGTTTCTTACAAATTCTAAGTCTCAAAACCTTGATTTTTATGTGTCAACTCAATTTGTAAAACGGTATCATTAGACAATTAGATCGGAAAAACACCAAAAATGTTACTGCATCTTAGTACCTGGCAAGAAGTTGAAGCTTACTTACAGCAATCTCAGGGTATTATTTTTCCTATCGGTTCCACCGAACAACATGGACCAACGGGATTAATTGGTACCGATGCAATATGTGCAGAATCTATAGCTCGTGGTGTCGGGGAAGCAACCCAAGCAATAGTAGCCCCGACAATCAATGTTGGAATGGCATTGCACCACACCGCTTTTCCCGGCACGATTAGCTTGCGACCTAGTACAATGATTCAAGTTGTCAAAGAATATGTAACTTGTTTAACTAAAGCTGGTTTTACCAAGTTTTATTTTATCAATGGGCATGGCGGTAATATGGCTACCCTCAAAGCAGCTTTTTCCGAGACATACGCCGATTTGGTAGATTTGCAGATTCCCAACGCGGACAAAGTGAAGTGTAAACTTGGTAACTGGTTTATGTGCAGTACCGTATACAATTTAGCGAAGGAATTATACGGCAATCAAGAAGGTTCTCACGCAACTCCTTCCGAAGTTGCGCTAACGCAATATATTTATCCAGAATCGATAAAACAAGCCGAGTTATCAGAAGAAGTAGCCAGCGGACATAAAATTTATGGTGCTGCTGACTTTCGTAAACAATATCCCGACGGCAGAATGGGTTCAAATCCGGATTTAGCAACACCCGAACATGGTAAGCAGTTTTATGATGCAGCAGTAAAGGAGTTGAGTAACGATTATCTCAGGTTTCTGAGTGAGGAGTGAGGAGTGAGGAGTGAGGAGTTAGGAGTTAGGAGTTAGGAGTTAGGAGTGAGGAGTGAGGAGTTAGGAGTTAGTTGACAGTTGACAGT
>NZ_JADEWL010000089.1 GCF_015207665.1 Plectonema cf. radiosum LEGE 06105 | reverse complement strand
GGGGAATATCTAGCCCCAAAACTTTGATAAATAAGTCTTTATTCACCAGACTCTAATTACTTCACAGGTATTACTATTTCAGATGATAAATCCAAGGGGAAAGAGTAAATTTTACCTTCGTCTATCACTTCTATTCCTAAATCAGCCCAGCTAATCGAGTCTGCCCAGCTATTGATTACTCGCCCTTGCTTATCGTGTATATGCTGATTAAAATTCAAGCCATTGATATTAAATGCCATAGAGACGACACCCAAAGCCGCAGACCAAATTCCTACCACCGGCACAATTGCTAATAACAAATGCAAATTGCGCTTGTTTATGAAGCTCAAACCATGCCACGCAAGCCTTCCCAAATAATTATGGGCTGCCATGAAATTATAAGTTGGTTGTTTGTGACCATGTTCTGTAGGAAAGTTTAGAGTCGAAGTTACCAAAGAACCATGCATAGCGCTCAAGAATGCTCCTCCCAAAACTCCAACTACTCCAATCATGTGAAATGGATTCATCAGAAAATTGTGTTCGGCTTGTAGCTTCAACATGAAATAGAAAGTCCCCGAAATTCCTAAAGGCATTCCCTCACAAAACCCTCCTTGTCCAATTGGATAAACTAACAATACTGCTGCTGTGGCACTGACTGGAGCAGAGAAAGCTAAACTAATCCAAGGACGCATTCCCAAACGATAACTCAACTCCCATTCCCGATCTTGATAGCAATAGATGCCAATCAAAAAATGCAGCACAATCAGCTGATATGGTCCTCCATTGCACAGCCATTCCTCAAAGGACGCTGCTGCCCAAACAGGGTAAAAGTGCAGTCCAATCGCTGCTGATGTAGGAACAACCGCAGCAGTAATAATGTTATTTCCCTGTAACAAAGAAGCAGAAATTGGTTCTCCCCAGCCACCCATATCTACGGGAGGAGCAGCAATAAAGGCAATTATAAAAACAATCGCTGCAATGGAAAGAGTCGGTATCATCACTAGGCCAAACCAGCCAATATACAGACGATTATCGGTGCTAGTTACCCATTGACAAAATCTTTCCCATATCGAGGAGAAACCGCTTGTTTCTAAAAGATTGTTTTGACTTTGATGTTTATCGACCAAATCACTATCGCTTGAGGTCGTAATTGTGCGTTGTAATTCAGACTGTACCATTTAATTAATGGCTCCTTAGTCTAAGGTAGAGGTCACTAAATTTTAGATTTTGGATTTACGATTTTAGATTGACGGGGAAAATAATCCAGGGGCTTGTGACTTTTTTAAATGTAAGAAGGAAGTTTGAATTATTTAATCTAAAACCGCGATACTTGCTGTTCAAAAAGTCGGAGCGCAATTATTAGCATTTCAGAAAGTATCTACTTCTAATTTACGAATCATCAAAAACTCCTGGGTTTGAAACTTTGTAAGCAATAAATTAGTTGCTATTTGAAAAATAAAAAAAAGTTCTGAAGAACTGATGAAGAAGAAGATTCTATTTACAAAAGCTTACATTTATGTAAATATTTATTTAATTAAAATATGGCAAATTCAGCTATTAATATTCCCAGTTGAGTGCAACCGCGACTTGTCTAGCTAAGGTTAATAAATCAAAAGGCTTGATAATGGCTGCGGTTATTCCAATTTCGGTTAATTGAGACAATTCTTTATACTGTTCTGTAGAAGTTAATAAAATTATCGGGATTTGCTGAGTAGTTGGTTTATTATGTAATTCTTGCAATATGGTATTGCAATCAAAATCAAATATAATTTCATTCAAATCCAGAATAATTGCATCAGCTTTTTCGGTTGTAGCTTTAGCAATAGCTTCATTTAGGGAGTTCGTGATTACAACCTCCCAACCTGCTATTGTTTCTAAGCAAACCTGAGTAACTTCCTGTATTGCATCTACATTTTCAATAATTAGTAGGATACGTCGGTGGTTCACTATTTACATTTACCCGTGGGTGCCAAGTATTTTCTGGCTACCAACTCCCGCAACATTTACCAATTGATAAATCGGTGGATACTTGTTGAATTATTTTCGGTGATTTGTTAGCCAGCTTCACTTTGTAGGGTAGGTAAAAAGTATGAATAATCCATGAAGAAAATACAATTCTCATCGCAAAACTTGAGTAATTTGCTCAGCTAAAGTAAACGGATCATAAGGTTTGGTTATAACCCCCGCAACACAAAGTTGAGTAAAATGACGCTTTTCGGCAGGTTGAGCTTTTGCTGTAAGTAAAATTACAGGAATATTTTTGGTAATCGGATTCTCTTGTAGTTTCTCAAAAGTTGTCAACCCGTCCATCTCTGGCATCATTACATCTAGAAGAATCGCATCAGGTTGCTCTGTTGCGGCTGTAACTAAACCTTCTTTACCTGAAGCAGCACTCAGAACTTCCCATTCACCTAAAATTTCTAAACACATTTGAGTGGCTTCTCGGATATCTCGATCATCATCAATTATTAAAATACGTTTGGTCATTTGTTTTTTTTATAAGTAGGCGCAGCGTTAGCTGAAAAGGTCATAATTATGGGGTGGGGAGTAGTCAGTAGTGAGTGGGGAGTAGTAAATTGCATAAACCCCAGGCAAAGCTTCCTTGATGAACTACTAGACAGAATTAAATTAACATATTATTTAGGTGTTAATGAGTAATGAGTAATGAGTTTAAAAACACTTATTACTTCTTACTTATTACTCATTAAGAGGTAATGTGAAATAAAAAGTACTACTACGACCTAAAATACTTTCAACCCAGATTTTGCCACCGTGTTGTTGCACAATACTGCGACAAATTGCTAATCCTAAACCCGTACCTCCTTGATGTCGAGAGTTAGAAGCATCAACTTGTTGAAAACGGTCAAAAATTGTTTCGAGCTTATCTTCAGGAATTCCTCGACCTTGGTCTTTGACTTGAAATAATATTTGAGAATCTTGTACTTTGGCCCCAAGAAAGACTGTACTATGTGGTGGTGAAAATTTAATCGCATTGCTGAGTAAATTAGTTAGGGTCTGAACGATTCTATCTGGGTCTGCCCATAATTGTACTTGCAAAGGTTTCAACGCAAGTTTGATTTCTGCTTTCTCAGCCATTGCTCGCATTTCATCTACTGCTTGTATCATCAATTCAGCGGCATTGCAATTTTGTTTTTCCATTGTTACTTTGCCAGAATTAATCCGTTCAATATCAAGAATGTCGTTAATTAAACGCACTAAACGGTTGGTATTATCAAAGGCAATTTCCAGCATCCGTTGACTTTTGGCGGGTTGATTGTTCAGGGAACCATGTGAAAGTAAACCTAAAGCGCTGCGAATCGAAGTTAAGGGTGTCCGCAATTCGTGACTGACAACTGAGACAAACTCATTTTTCATTCGTTCTACTATTTGCCGCTCGGTAATATCTTTAAAAATCACAACAGCACCTACAATCTGATTCTTTTCTAAAATTGGTGTACTAACATACTCTACGGGGAATTTTGTTCCATTTCGACGGTAGAATGTGTCGTCAACAATATGCTGCACTGCGCCAGTTTTTAATGTGGCATAAATAGGATTTTCTTCCCAAGGGTAAGGACTTCCGTCTGGCTTAGAATGATTCAATATCCTGTGCATAAATCTTTCTTCAGACTGATGTGGAAATTCCGAAAGAATGTAGCTTGGGTAAGAATCTAAATTCTTATTAGCGATTGAAACAATCAATTCTTCTACCCGATATCCCAACATTCTTGCTGCTGCTGGGTTAACAAAAGTCAGTTTGCCTTGGGAATTTAATCCGTAAATTCCCTCACCTGCGGAGTTTAAAATTAACCCACTTTGCCTACTAAGGCGTTCAAGTGAGGCTTTTGCTTGTTCGCGCTCGCTGATTTCTCGCCGTAATTCTGCTGTTCGTTCTTGTACTCGCTGTTCTAATTCGGCATTCAAGGCAGAAATTTTTAACTCTGCTTGCTTGCGCTCTTGGATATCTCGTTCCAAGTCCACATTGAGAGCATAAACTTGCTGATACAGTTCGTATTGATGAATTGCCGTAGCAAAGTGACTACCCAAAGCTAAAGCAAGTTCAATTTCTGCTGAAGTCCATTCTTGTACTTGACCTTGTTTTAATTCTCGCCATGTCTCAAAAGATACTATTGGACGTTGTTGTCGCGGGTCGTCGCGATCGCGTTTTCTGCCCCATAAAGTTTCAACTTCAATTTCATGGCGAAAAATACTCAAATAGCCTAACTTCTGCTGTCGAGATTGCAGTTCGATAACTAACAAGCTACGAATTTTATTGTTTAAAAAAACCGTTTCTAAATATTCTGGTAAAGCAACTTGATGTAAATCTGGAATTATCCGGGCTTGAATTCCATTACTGCAAGTGACTTGTTCCTCTAACCATTGTTGCCAAGTCGGATGCTGCTCAAATTTTTCTCCACTTTTATTAAATTCCCATTCCCCACAAACAAACAGTTGTGCTTGCTCTTGAGGATTTTGCGGAACTATGTAAATTCTGCCACCCGCCGCTTGCAAACCATTGACAGTTAATTCCAAAGCCTGTTGCAACTGCATTTCAGTCATCGAATGCAACAACTTGGTGACTCGGTTAATCATAGCTTCTTGTGCTGCTTGGGCGCGGGTTTGTTCTAGTAAGGTACTTTGGGCGATCGCGATTGATAATTGATCTACAACTAGCTGGATAATGTGTAATTCTCGTTGTGTTACCTGTCGTGGGGAACTATGATGAGATACTAATAATCCCCATAGTTGATCGCGATGAAAAATCGGCACGACTAAAGAGGACTGTACACCCATTGATGTGAGATATTCTACATGACAGGGGTCTACAGGACGAAAGCGAATATCATCAGCGATTGACTCTCCAGTTTCGGGAGAAGTTAATCGACTTACCCCAATTTGTTGTGTAGCTAAATCTACAATTGAACGCTGACGTGCTTTGATAAATAATTCACGTGCTTGGGGTGGAATATCTTCTGCGGGAAAATGTTGTCCTAAAAGCGATGGTAGACGTTGTTGGATAACTGATTCAGCAACTACTTTTCCACTACCATCTGCATCAAAACGATACACTTTAACTCGGTCTGTTTCCAATAATGTACGTACTTCTGTCACTGTTCCGGTGAGGATTGCCGGTAATTCTAGGGATTGACGAATCCTAGTTATCATCCGGTGTAGAAGTACCTCAACAGAAGCAATTGACTTTTCACCACTGTTGGAGGATTTATCTGAACTTTGGGGACGTGGGTTATTAAACTGCATTATCTAAAAGATGAAAAAATTAAAATTGCCAGATGAAAATATTCGCTAATTAGCTACACCATTAATAGTTTGAAATAATTTGATTCGCTCTAAGCGATTGAATATGTGAGTCACTAATTCCGGTCCAACAATAGACTTGCTCAAACATTCGTTAGCACCTGCATTAAAGGCTTTTTGTATAGTATCAGCATCATTATGAACTGTGAGAAACACAATAGGTAATCCACTCCAACGTGGTTCATTTCTAACTACTTGACACAAATCAATACCATTAATATGAGGCATTTCCACATCAAGAATCAGTAAATCAGGGGAATTTTTCATTAAAATATCCCAGAAACATAATGGCTCATTTAATGTAGAAAGTTTTAGTCCGCAAGGTTCTAGTAATTCCCTCATTAAACTTAAAATTTGTGGGTCGTCATCTACCACCATAACTTTACCAGCTTGGGAACGGCTTTGTGTCAATACCTGAGAAATCACTTTTAATAAATTTTCAGGAAGTAATGTTTTTTGTAAAAATACATGAGTAAATAATCGGGACAATTTTACCCGATTAGCTAAACTATCATCAGTTGTGCATAGTATTACTGGGATTGGTGGTGTAGAAAAATTCGTTAATTTGGCAAGTTGATTTAGACTGTCTTCTCTTGTCTTCGCAAGGGAAATACTCAGTAAAACCACATCAATTTTAGGCTTAGTTAATGCTTCTTTTGCTGCTAATAAATTTCGTGCTAATTCTATTTGTATTCCCGATGCAACAGCCAATTTAATGATGCTATGGGCTAGTTTTTCATCATCATCAATTATCACCATTACAGAGGATTCATCATACTCCACAGTTTTTTTAGACTGTTTAAAGGCAGGCTGTTTAATTTCCTGTTGTAAAAGGTTGACTAATTCTCTCAAATAAATTCCCTGATTTCGGTCTAAATTAACTTGCAATTTGAAAATTTGTTCTATTTCTCTAGCTAGATCAGAACCTTGGGAAAAACTAAAAATTCCCAATCTTCCAGCCAATTTGTGCGCTACTCTTTGGGCGTTTTCTCTTAATTCTTCCTCTAAAATATTCTCTAGTAATGCACTAACAGCTTGCTCTAAAACTTCTACACCCTCAATACTTTCTACTTTCAGCTTTTCCCATAGTTTAGTTAATGCTTCTTTAGTTTGCTGTTGTTTATTGCTTAGTTTATTTGGTTTATTTTGATGTTTTTCTAGAGAAAATTTTACTTTACCGTTTGCAGCATCTTTGAGGCGATAACCCAAACCATAAACAGTTTCAATCAAATCATTCGGCGCTCCTGCTCTGGTCATTTTCTGCCGTAAACCTTTAATGTGAGCAGTAACTGTATCTTCTTTAGGTGCTTCGTCCATAGACCACAAATGGTCTAAAATCTCACTTCTATTAAACACAATATTACGGTTACGAAGAAAAAGCTCCAGTAAACGATATTCTTTGGGAGTCAGGTTGAGCAAATGATCGTTATAAGTAACTTCCGTACTACCAGGGTTAAGACGCAGATTTTCCCATTGTAAAACTGTTTGTATCGGTGTATTTTTACGACGCAATAAAACCCGAATCCGAGCTAATAATTCTGTGACTTCAAAAGGTTTGACCACATAATCATCTGCTCCAGCATCTAATCCCAAGACTTTATCATTGCTGGAGTTTTGGGCTGTTAATAATAAAACAGGCATTTGATAATGATGTTGTCGCAACTTCTGACAAAATTTGATGCCATCAAGTTCGGGTAGGATAACATCAAGCAAGATTAAGTCATAGGTGAAAGCCTCGACAAACTCCCAGCCGAGCAAACCACCATCTGCAATATCTACAATATAGTGTTGATTGCTAAGAATGTTTTCTAAAGCTTTGGCAATACACTTGTCATCCTCAACTACTAAAATTCTCATTTTATCAATACCTCTTAAACCTGGAAACTAAGCTTTTTCCACAGAGTTATAAAAATTTACCATTCATCTAAAACCCTCCGGTAGTATGAAAACCGTGTACCTTTAGGTCATGGAGGAAGTACGACACGGTTAATTTATAAGTTATCAGTTTTGCCATTTTAATCGCAATAATACAATCAGCCGCCTAATTTATTTATAGCGATTCAGCCACGACTTTTGAATGTTTAATGATAACTGTTGATTTGGGATCAAAAAAGTTGTTTACCACAAATTCTTCATTTATATCAAGTCCGGATGATTAGTTATTGTCACTCGAATCTGTACAAAAAGCTCGACATTCTTTTTCCCTCTATTCCCTACTCCCTTTATTAGAATTGTTTAACCGTATATGATATTATCAACATATGCTAATAGCATCTATACAAAAAATCTATCTTTAATCACCAAGCTAATTTGAAAAATGTTTTTATTGTATTGAAAATCATTATTAACGAGTTTCTTGCCTAAAAGTTACCTAGCTTCAAGAAAAAACAAGTTTCTTTACTTTAATTTATATTTTGCACTTCAGCTAATGATGAAGATTTGTAAAGATAAAAATCTACTTCATTAGTTCTTCATTTTTGATTACTATTGTGATTTTTATAAGTTGAGTTGAGAGCTTTGAGAACTGCATCTTTATTAGCTCGTTGTTACCACCTCATCGCATATGATTTTATAACAGTTATAGGGATGAGGGTGGATTCTTCAACAAAAAATCAACGGGGAACGCCGTTAACAAGTAATAAAGTAGAAATTTTCTGAGAGCAGCAATTTAATTTATTTAGAATAATTGCAGCTAATAGCTAACAATTAATGTTGAGCTATATGAAACCAGTTTTCAGATATTCTCTGACAAAAACGGCAATTTAACTTTTTTCACATTTTTCGTAACCAATAGTAATCAAACTCCATACCACTGTTGAACTTATGACTACAGTTTCACAACAACAGCCTAGTCGTTTTCCCGTGTGGGATAGGTTTTGCGATTGGGTAACTAGTACCGAAAATCGGCTGTATATCGGCTGGTTTGGTTTCCTAATGATTCCTTTACTAGGAGTCTCCACTTGCGTTTTTATAATTGCCTTCATCGCGGCTCCACCCGTAGACATTGACGGAATCCGGGAGCCAATAGCAGGTTCACTACTTTATGGCAACAATATCATCACTGGTGCTGTTGTTCCCACCTCCAATGCGATTGGACTGCACTTTTATCCGATTTGGGAAGCTGCTTCTGTGGATGAATGGCTTTACAATGGCGGTCCTTATCAGATGATTGCATTCCACTACATTCCAGCCCTTGCTTGTTATATGGGACGTGAGTGGGAACTTTCTTACCGTTTAGGTATGCGTCCTTGGATTGCAGTTGCCTACAGCGCTCCTCTTGCTGCGACAACATCAGTATTTTTGATTTACCCCATTGGACAAGGCAGCTTCTCAGATGGTTTACCAATGGGTATCAGCGGCACCTTTAACTTTATGTTCGTTTTCCAAGCCGAACATAATATCCTGATGAACCCATTTCATATGTTAGGAGTTGCTGGAGTTCTGGGAGGTTCCTTGTTTTGTGCCATGCACGGTTCACTAGTAACATCTAGTCTTGTGCGTGAAACAACTGAATCTGAATCTCAGAATTACGGCTATAAATTTGGACAAGAACAAGAGACTTATAACATAGTTGCAGCCCACGGCTATTTTGGTCGTCTGATATTCCAGTATGCCAGCTTCAACAATAGCCGTTCCTTGCATTTCTTCCTTGCAGCTTGGCCTGTAATTTGTATTTGGGCTACTGCCATAGGTATTAGTACAATGGCATTCAACCTCAACGGATTCAACTTTAATAATTCAATCCTTGATTCTCAAGGTCGGGTACTTCCTAGCTGGGCTGATGTATTAAATAGAGCCAATATTGGTTTTGAAGTCATGCACGAACGGAATGCTCATAATTTTCCATTAGACTTGGCATCTGGTGAATCTGTTCCGGTAACTGTTTCGCTTAAAGCTCCAGCATTGGCTGCTTGAGGAGATTTGCTCAAGTGATTAGTGCTGACTAATAACCAATAACCAATAACTAATAATCAGGAAAAAGCAATGAGTGTAGTCACTGAATTGATTCTGAGCGCTGATAGTGAAGCTCGATATCCTGCTCCTAAAGAACTGAGAATATTTCAAGATTTTTTAAAAACAGGAGATCAGAGAATTCGCATTGCCAGAATATTGGCAGAAAATGAGCAACAAATTGTTCAAAATGGCAGCATGAGATTTTGGGAACGCTGTCCCAATACACCGAGTAATAGCGGTAATGACCGTAAGACAGCTTCTTGTCAGCGTGACCAGGGTTGGTATGTGCGTTTAGTTGCTTATTCTATCTTGGCTGGTAGTGAAAAACCCCTCGAAGAAATTGGCACACTTGGCATCAAAGAAATGTACAACAATTTAGAGATTCCGCTGAGGAATTTAGTTGAAGCTATGCGCTGTGTCAAAGAAGAAGCTGTATCAATGATGAGTGAAGAAGATGCAGTTGAAGTTGGACCCTATTTTGACTACATCATTCAGGCACTTTCTTAACAATAATGGGATTTAGGTTTTTAGGATTGTAAGATACATCAATCCTAAATCTCAAATCGAATCACCTTTAATCTTTAACTCAAAAAATCAAAACTTCACCTAGGGAACTTTAATTATGCAAGATGTAATTACTGCTTTGATTAATTCCTCTGATGTTCAAGGCAAATATCTAGATAATAACTACTTGGACAAACTAGAAACCTACTTCCATAGCGGTGATATGCGTGCGCGAGCTGCAACTGCTCTTAGTGCCAATGCTAAAAGTATAGTAACTCAGACTGTTGCCAAGTCTTTGCTTTACACAGATATTACTGCTCCTGGTGGCAATATGTATACGTGTCGTCGCTATGCTGCGTGCGTGCGCGACTTGGATTATTTTTTGCGCTATGCAACTTATGCCATGTTGGCTGGTGACACTTCAATTTTAGATGAGCGCATTTTAAATGGTTTAAGGGAAACTTACAATTCATTAGGAGTTCCCATAGGTGGAACTATCCGAGCAGTACAAGCAATGAAGGAAGTTGTTAGTAGTATGCTTGGTAACGAAGCAGGAAAAGAAATGGGTATTTACTTTGACCACATTGCTTCTGGTTTGAGTTAAAAAGCATTTTTAGGAGTTAGGAGGGAGGAGTTAGGAGGGAGGAGTTAAGAGTTAGGAGTTAGGAGTTAGGAGTTAGGAGTTAGGAGTTAGGAGTTAGGAGTTAGGAGTTAAGAGTTAGTACCACCGGAGTTGACAGTTGTTTATTACCCATTACCAATTACCCATTACCAATTACCAATTACCAATTACCAATTACCAATTACCCATTACCAATTTCTTCTAATTTTATCAACCAAAAATAGGATTTTTATGAGCATAATTACAAAATCAATTGCTCAAGCCGACCGAGAAGCTCGTTATCTAAATGTGGGTGAATTAACTGCTATCCGAGACTTTTATCAAGGTGGACTTTCTCGGTTAGACCTAGCCACAGTTCTCGTAGAAAACGAAAAAAAAATTGTGGGAAAAGCTAGTTTAAAGTTTTGGGAACGGTGTCCTGATACGCCTAGTAATAGTGGGAATAGAACCTATCGGGCTTCCTGTTTGCGAGACCAAAGTTGGTATATTCGCCTGATTACTTATTCCCTTGTAGTGGGAGATATAGAACCTTTAGCAGAAATTGGTACTATCGGGGTGAAGGAGATGTATGAATCTTTGGAAATTCCCCTACCCAATTTAGTAGAAGCTGTTTTTTGTCTCAAAGAAGTTTCTTTAGAATTCTTCCCTTTGCAAGATGTTACTGAAGTCGCACCTTATTTTGATTACTTGATTCAATCATTAATGTAGGGAGTAATTGTAGAGACGTAGCACTGCTACGTCTCTACAGATGGCAAATTATTAAGGATAAAGTTAAATGAGTGTAAAAGTAAGTGGTGGTAGTCCAGTTATCTATCCACAACAATATCAAAGTTTACCTATTTCAGTTATTTCTCAGGGGTCACAACAAGACCGTTACTTAAGAAGTACTGAACTTAAAGAACTAGAGTCGTTTTTTAATTCTGGTAAGTTGCGGTTAGAGATTGCAATAACTTTAACTAATAAAGCTGATGAAATTGTCTGTGCTGGAGCCAACCGGATTTTCGTTGGTGGTTCAGCTTCTGATTACCTGGAAAAGCCTCAAGAGCAGATAGGATTACCGGGTTCGGGATACTATATCGGTGAAGATTATCTGAGTGTGGCAAGAAGAAATCGTGTTGTTGCTGTTAAGGAACGTCTCGAATCAATACAACCCCCAAAGATTTTTGCTCCGATTAAGGCTTGGTGGGAACAAGTACGAACGCTCTATAGCGATAGAGACCCACTTCCAGGAGGTTTTCGTTTTATCAATATCTCTCGCTATGGACCAAAAAGAATGCAAAGGTCTATGCGAGACCTATCCTGGTTCTTGCGTTATATTACTTATGCAATTGTTGCTGGTGATGCCAGTATTCTCATCGTTAATGCACGAGGATTACGCGGAGTTATTCCAGAAGATGTAACAGAAGCTACCGTTGTTGCTCTCAAAGAAATGCGGCGACAGTCGGCGAGCTATTTGCAACTTAATACTGAAGCAACAAACATTATCAAGTACTATTTTGACATCCTGATTGCTGAGTACTTAGAAGAAAAACCTTCAGACAAACTGAGAATTGGAGTTTCCAATCAACAACAGGGTTTGGTATTACCGCAAAGTTATGCGATCGCGTCCGAACACCGACCAAAATTCACGTTCAAGTCGGTTATATCGGAAACAGAAAAGCGAGAAGTGATTAAAGCTGCTTATCGTCAAGTTTTTGAACGTGACATTACTGCAATATATGCCGGGAATAGTACAGAAATAGAATCTCAACTTAAGGGTGGACAAATCTCGATGAAAGAGTTTGTCCGCAGATTGGGTAAATCTCGCCTCTATCGGAGGCTTTTTTACGAGCCTTACACAATCAGTCGGGTTATAGAATTGGCGATGCGGCACTTTTTAGGTCGCGGGTTGAGTTCTTTATCGGAATTCCAAGAATATTTTGCAGTTATTACTAAAGGTGGTTTACCTAAACTGATAGATGCTTTAGTTGATTCTCAAGAATACTCCGATTACTTTGGTGAGGAAACAGTACCGTATTTGCGCGGATTGGGTCAAGAAGCTCAAGAATCTCGCAATTGGGGTCCGCAAATTGATTTATTCAAATATAGCGCTCCAGTTCGCAAAATTCCTCAGTTTGTAACCTTGTTTGGTAAATATCAAAAGCCTCTACCCAATCAACATCCTTACGGTTGTGGTAACGATCCATTAGAAATTCAGTTTGGTGCAGTTTTTCCTCAAGAGAATCGCAATCCTCATCCCGAACCTGCGTTTTTCAACAAAGATACTCGCCGGATTTTGATTAATTGTAGTTCGTCTTTTTACAATGGTAATCAAGCTAGCTATGATCGAGTACCCGGTTCTGCGGTTAGTATTATCAAGCTAAATCCTGTAAAAAAAGGAAATGCAAAGTTTTCACAAAATGGTAAAAACACAGATGAAACTACTAAGGTCAACAAGCCACAAAATAAAAGTATAAGTTTGGCGAAACACTCCCTTGAAGCTGTGATTAGAGGAGCTTATCGACAGGTATTCGGACGCGAATTGTTACAAGGTCAACGTTTAACAACCGCAGAAATCAAACTCAAAGGTGGTCAAATTACGGTGCGGGAGTTTATCCGTCAGTTGGCTAAGTCTAATTCATTTCGCAGAATGTATTGGGAAAAACTTTATATTACTAAGGCGATTGAATATATTCACCGGCGTTTGTTAGGTCGTCCCACTTATGGACGACAAGAAATGAATCGCTACTATGATATTTGCGCCACCAAGGGGTTTTACGCTCTGATCGATGAAATCGTCAACAGCCGGGAATACATCGAAGCCTTCGGGGAAAATACGGTTCCTTACGAGCGTTATATTACACCCAGAGGTTTTGCGATGCGCCGTTCTGCATCGGCTGAGGCTGTAAATTTAAGAGCTAAATCCTCACTTTCATCTCCATCTGAACTGGATGCCTTTATTCCCCAACAGCGGAACATCCAAAAACAACTTTTCTGGTCAGAATTTGCTCATACACAACAGAAAAACTCCGAATATGTATCCAACACCAACAACTCGAAACCAAAGTTAAGCCCAGAACCAATGACTAAATCTGAAACTCAGGAGAATTATGAGTATAGTCAAGCAAGTGATTCTTAATGCCGATGAACAATTGCGTTATCCTACCCCCGGAGAAATCCGCATGATTCAAAATTTTTGTCATACAGGAACGCAGCGGATTAGGATTGCGACAACTTTGGCAAAGAATCAAAGACGGTTGGTAGAACTAGCCAGCGATCAATTCTGGAAGCGGTGTCCTAACACCCCCAGTAATAGCGGCAATATGAGAAAGACATCTTCGTGTCAGCGCGATCAAGGTTGGTATATCCGTTTAGTTGCTTACTGTGTTTTAGCAGGTAATGAACAACCATTAACGGAAATTGGTATTGTCGGGATGAAAGAAATGTACCAATCTTTGGGTATACCCTTAGCAAATTGGGTAGAAGCATTGTGCTGTATCAAGGAACAAGCTGTATATCTTCTTGGCTCCGAGGATGCTGCTTTGGTGACTCCTTATTTTGACCGAATCATTCAAGCTCTTGCTTTACCTGGTACTCCTTACTTGATTAACGATGGCAACCCGGATTGGTGAAGATGTGCAATGGGGCATTTGAAAAAATTTGATAACTTCTATTGTTAGCTCACTCTTCAACTGTTAAAAAAAAGGAAAAATACTATGACTATAGCTCTCAAACGCAGTCAGACAGAGTGGAGATGGTTTACCGTTGTTGATGATTGGTTAAAACGAGACCGTTTCGTTTTTATCGGTTGGTCTGGTCTTTTACTATTTCCCTGTGCTTACTTATCTATAGGAGGTTGGTTTACTGGCACCACTTTTGTAACTTCTTGGTATACCCACGGTGTGGTCAGTTCTTACATAGAGGGCTGCAACTTTTTGACAGTAGCTGTTTCTACCCCTGCCGATAGTATGGGTCACTCTTTACTACTATTATGGGGACCTGAAGCACAGGGAAACTTGATCCGTTGGTTTCAAATTGGCGGATTGTGGAATTTTGTAGCTTTTCATGGTGTTTTCGGATTAATCGGCTTCATGCTACGGCAACTTGAAATTGCTCGACTTGTAGGTATTCGACCGTACAATGCTATTGCTTTCTCTGCACCGATTGCTGTTTTTGTTTCTGTATTCTTGATTTACCCTTTAGGTCAATCAAGTTGGTTTTTTGCTCCTAGCTTTGGAGTAGCCGCCATTTTCCGTTTTCTATTATTCTTCCAAGCTTTTCACAACTACACCCTCAACCCCTTCCATATGATGGGAGTAGCTGGTGTATTGGGTGGTGCTTTATTATGTGCTATACACGGTGCAACTGTGGAAAATACCCTGTTCAAAGATGGTAAAAATTTCAATACTTTCGGCGCATTTAGAGCAACTCAAGCAGAAGAAACTTATTCCTTTGTGACAGCTAATCGGTTTTGGTCGCAGATTTTTGGAATAGCCTTTTCTAACAAGCGGTGGTTGCACTTTTTTATGTTGTTTGTACCAGTAGCTGGCTTGTGGATGAGTGCAATTGGAATGGCAGGATTAGCCTTTAATTTACGAGCATACGACTTTGTTTCTCAAGAATTACGAGCAGCGGAAGATCCGGAATTTGAAACCTTTTACACCAAGAACATTCTTTTGAATGAAGGTGCTAGAACCTGGATGGCGCAAGAAGACCAGCCTCATCAACACTTCCAATTTCCCCCAGAAGTATTACCTCGTGGAAATGCTCTTTGATAGGGAATTGGGAATTGGGTAATGGGTCATGGGTAATTGGGAATTGGGTAATTGGGTAATTGGGTAATTGGGAATTGGGAGCAGGGAGAGGAAGGAAATAAATAATAACTGTCAACTGTCAACTGTCCACTATCAACTATCAACTAATTAATGATGGAAACACCTTTTGAAAATTCAGCCACAATAACCGTTAGCCCTGAACAGAGAGAAGGTCGCGACCAAGCATCTACTGGATATGCATGGTGGGCTGGGAACGCCCGTTTTATCAACTTATCCGGACGCTTCTTGGGCGCTCACGTAGCTCATGCAGGAGTGATTGCCTTCTGGGCTGGAGCAATGCTGTTGTTTGAAGTTGCTCACTACATACCAGAAAAGCCGATGTACGAACAGGGCTTAATTCTCATGCCTCACATTGCAACCCTCGGTATCGGTGTAGGAGCAGGCGGTGAAATAATAAATACTTTCCCATTTTTTGCTATTGCCGTAACCCATTTAATTGGTTCTGCTGTTTTAGGTTTTGGTGGCGTTTATCACTCAATTAAAGGACCTCAAAAGCTAGCAGGTTTCTTCAATTTTGATTGGACTGATAAAGACAAAGTTACTAGTATTTTGGGATATCACTTGATTGCCCTTGGGATAGCCGCTTACTTACTTGTCGCTAAAGCAATGTTTTGGGGTGGTTTATATGATACTTGGGTACCAGGAGGTGGTGACGTGCGGCTTGTGACAAATCCCACCCTCGATCCAAGAATCATCTTTGGTTATGTATTCAGCAATATTACGGGAGGTTCAGGTAATATTGTTAGCGTTGATAATTTAGAAGATTTAGTTGGTGGTCATATTTGGGTAGGCGGACTGCTAATACTTGGTGGTATTTGGCACATTGTAACGAAACCTTTTAAATGGACTCACAAAATCTTTATCTGGTCTGGTGAAGCTTACCTTTCTCAAAGTTTAGGTAATGTTGCCGGACAGGCTTTTATTGCTGCGATGTTTATTTGGTTTAACAATACTGCCTATCCTAGCGAGTTTTATGGTCCAACAGTAGCAGAAGCTGCCAATGCTCAAGTGTTGAACTTTGTAGTCCGTGACCAAAGTTTAGGAGCGAATATTTCTACATCTCAAGGCCCCACTGGTTTAGGTAAATATTTACAGCGATCGCCAACAGGAGAAATCATCTTTGGGGCTGAAACAATGCGGTTTTGGGATGTGAAAGCACCTTGGTTGGAGCCGTTGCGGGGAGTGAATGGGCTAGATATTGACAAGCTAAAGAATGATATTCAACCTTGGCAAAAACGTCGGGCTGCTGAGTACATGACCCATTCTCCCATCGGTTCTTTGAATTCAGTTGGAGGTCTAGCAACCGAAATTAATTCCTTTAACTTTGTCGGACCTCGTACCTGGCTGGCTTCTGCTCACTTTATTTTCGCACTACTGTTTCTTGTCGGTCATCTTTGGCACGCAGGTCGTGCAAGAGCTGCTGCTGCGGGCTTTGAAAGAGGTATCGAACGTGAAGATGAGCCAGTTTTATCGATGAAACCATTGGATTAATTCAACGTGAGTTCCCATAATCATAGAAGTCGGGTTTTTAAGATAAATCTCGATCGCACGCTTATAACAGTAATAAAAACCCGACTTCTTACCCCACAAAAAATTCAAGTTTTACAGCTTGTTTTCATAGGAATTCAGTAATCAGATGTTAATTCAGTTAGTAGTTAGAAAACATTAGTGGTAGCTGGTAAATACTTATTCATCAAGGAGATTTTAGTCTTTATGCTGATGTCATTTCGTAAAAATAATCTGGTAGTAGGGATAGAGGATTTGTTGCTCGAACACATCATTGTTCCTGTGGTTATCTTCTTTTTTTCAGTTACTGTGATGTTTTTAAACAGATTTTTTCCTGATTCGATATCAGGCACTTATCTACAACTTTTTTTTTAAATCAGGGAGTAGAAAAAATTAGCAGTTATCAATTTGTGATTTTAAAATTCATAACTTTTAACTCCCAACTCCTAACTCCTAACTCCTAACTCCTAACTCCTAACTCTTAACTAACTTTTTCATAAGGAACATTATTTATGGGATTACCTTGGTATCGTGTCCACACAGTAGTTTTGAATGACCCAGGAAGACTAATTGCTGTCCACCTGATGCATACAGCCTTGACAGCGGGATGGGCTGGCTCAATGGTTTTATACGAACTTGCTTTGTTTAACCCCACCGATCCAGTTTTCAACCCGATGTGGCGACAGGGGATGTATGTATTGCCTTTCATGGCTCGATTAGGTGTTACGGAATCTTGGGGTGGTTGGAGTCTCACGGGCGAACCTGTTACAGGATTTAGTTTGTGGACTTTTGAAAGTGTCGCCGCAGCTCATATTATCTTGTCAGGTTTATTATTTCTAGCTGCTTGTTGGCACTGGGTTTATTGGGATTTGGATTTATTTCAAGACCGTAAAAATAATCAACCAGTCCTCGATTTACCAAGAATATTCGGTATTCATTTGTTGCTTGCAGGTCTGCTTTGTTTTGGTTTTGGTGCTTTTCACCTTACAGGTGTATTTGGTCCGGGTATGTGGGTTTCTGACCCCTACGGATTAACTGGTCATGTCCAGGGTGTGGCTCCTGTGTGGGGAGCGGATGGCTTCAATCCTTTTAATCCTGGTGGTGTTGTAGCTCATCACATTGCTGCGGGAATTGTTGGTATTATCGGTGGTATTTTCCATATAGCCTTTCGCCCTCCGGAAGTACTCTATAGGGCTTTAAGAATGGGTAATATTGAAACTGTTCTGGCAAGTGCCTTAGCAACATTCTTTTTTGCAGCTTTTATTGTTTCTGGAACAATGTGGTATGGTAGCGCCACAACTCCGATTGAATTGTTTGGTCCGACTCGTTATCAATGGGACAGCGGTTATTTCCAAAATGAGATTAATCGACGAGTGCAAAGCAATTTGGCTGGAGGTGAAACCCGATCGCAAGCTTGGTCAAATATTCCAGATAAATTAGCTTTCTACGACTATGTTGGCAATAGTCCAGCTAAAGGTGGTCTATTCCGCGTCGGTCCGATGAATAAAGGAGATGGTATTGCTTTTCGTTGGTCTGGTCATCCAGTGTTTCAAGACAAAGAAGGTCGGGAATTGACGGTAAGACGGATGCCCAACTTTTTTGAAACTTTTCCAGTAGTTTTGACTGACAAAGATGATGTTGTGCGTGCAGATATACCTTTCCGACGAGCTGAATCAAAATTAAGCTTTGAGCAAGCTGGTACAACTGTCAGCTTTTATGGTGGTCAACTCGACGGTCAAACATTTACAGATCCAATTGATGTTAAACCATTTGCTCGTCGCGCTCAACTGGGTGAAATTTTTGAATTTGATAGTGCAACTCTGAATTCCGATGGGATATTCCGCACAAGTACCCGTGGATGGTTCGCTTTTGCTCATACAGTTTGGGGTTTACTATGGTTCTTTGGACATATTTGGCATGGTTCCCGCACAATATATCGAGATGTCTTTGCTGGTATTGATCCTGATTTAGAAGAACAAGTTGAGTTCGGTGTTTTCCAAAAAGTGGGTGATGTGACTACCCGCAAAAAACAACCTGTTTAATTGAGATTCCCGAAATGTAGAGACGGGGCGTATTGCTACGTCTCTACAAGGATTCTACGTTAAGCATGATGAATTTTGGCACAAGTCTAACAACAAAAAATAAAATCATGAAAAAAATATTTTTCGCACTACTACTTACAAGTTTTCTGTGGATGAATATTGTTCCTGTTGCATTAGCAGAGAACACGACACTGGTACCTTGTAAAGAATCTCCTGCATTTGTAGAACGGATGCAAAATGCACCTGATAATTATTACACTACCAAGCCATTTCAGGCTTATTCGCGATTACTCTGTGGTGATGATGGTTTACCACATTTAGTTCTTGACCGTTTAAACCTGGCATTTGACGTAATGGCTCCGATTACGATGTTCTTATACATTGCAGGTTGGATAGGTTGGAGCGGACGTTCTTACTTAATAGCAATCAGAAAAGAAGGTGCAGGAGAAGAAAAGGAATTGTTTATTGATATCAGACTCTTCCTAAGTTGTATGATCAAGGCTTTAATGTGGCCGATATTAGCAATCAAAGAGTTTTTAAGTGGCGAATTAGTTGCTAAAGATGATGAAATTCCAATTTCAATTCGTTAGTAAAATAAAAATCAACCAATAATATCATGTCCGGATGATTAGTTATTATTCGCTGTTGATTGGTAATAAATAATTGGTAATGGGTATTGTTCCCAACTTAATATTTTTGAAGGAGAATTAATCATGGAGTCACGTTATTTCTTGAAATATCTTTCTAGCGTTCCCGTTATTGCTACCTTAGCAGTGATTATTTTGTTTGTAATTTTCGTTACATTAAATTACTTGTTTCCTGGATTACAATACGGGACTTTTTTCCATCCTTTACCTTCCAATTAAGTCAGTTCTTAATTTTGACCGCCGAAAATCAACATTATAAAGAATTATGTAACCAAAAAAATTCAACAATAATCACAGGTTATGATACCCTATCTGCAATTAGTTACGATTTATAAGTATTCAAAATGACAAAATTGCGGGTAGGTTTACTTTTTGGTGGTCGTTCTGGGGAACATGAAGTTTCCATCGTTTCAGCTAGAGCAATTGCAAAAGCGATAAACGCAGAGGAAAACGTTAATAAATACGAATTATTGCCTTTTTATATTAAAAAAGATGGTACTTGGCAAGGTCCTGATATGGCAAGTCAGGTTTTAGCTTCGGGGGAAGCCTTATCAACCGAATCTCAATCTAATCTTTGGCAATTCCCAGCAGAAGCACAAACGGTAGACGTGTGGTTTCCCATTCTCCACGGACCTAATGGTGAAGATGGTACGATTCAAGGATTACTCAGCTTGATGCAAGTTCCCTTCGTTGGTTCGGGGGTATTGGGTTCCGCTGCGGGTATGGATAAAATTGGCATGAAATCCATATTTGCTCAAGCTGGATTGCCGCAAGTTAAGTATATGGCTTTGACTAGAGAACAAATTTGGTCAAATCCCTGTATTTTTCCCAAACTTTGTGATCAAATTGAACAAACCTTATCGTATCCTTGTTTCGTCAAACCCGCGAATTTAGGTTCATCCGTCGGTATCGCCAAAGTGCGATCGCGCTCGGAATTAGAAGCGGCTTTGGATAGTGCGGCAAGTTACGATCGCAGAATTATTGTGGAAGCTGGAGTGACTGCCAGGGAAGTTGAATGCGCTGTTTTAGGAAATGATAATCCTAAAGCTTCTGTCGTTGGTGAAATCACTTACGAAAGCGATTTCTATGACTATGAAACTAAATATACTAGTGGCATGGCAGATTTACTGATTCCAGCGCCGATTCCTGATGCGGTAATTCAACAAATTCAAGAGAAAGCAATACAGGCATTTACTACCCTTGACTGTGCCGGATTAGCACGGGTAGACTTCTTCTATGTTGAAGCGACAGGAGAAATTTTAATCAACGAAATCAATACTCTGCCTGGTTTTACATCAACAAGTATGTATCCACAACTTTGGGCAAACAGCGGTGTTTCTTTCCCGGAATTAGTCGATCAATTGATTCAATTCGCTTTAGAAAGAAACTCAACCCCGGATAATAATCAAGTCACTTTGAACACCTAAATTTTATTGAGAATCAATGGATTGAGTAGTCAATCTTTCCAAAAGAGACTACTTAAATCCTCCGATTGATTACGGATACGTCAAACCTTGTTACTCCAGTACAATTTATATCTTGAGAAGTGCAAATCTGAAAAAAAGTCATGGAAAACACTCAGAGTGTACAGCAGGAGTCGTCTAAAGTCAAAGAGTCCGCACCTATTTTAGAAAGCAACGAATCGACAAAGAAAATAAACAGTTTTGGTAATGTAGCAATATATTTATTCACCCATTACCCTTGGCTATTTTTGGCCGGTTTATTGTTGATGTTTCTGGGAGGAGGTGCGCTGTCAATATACAGTTTAGGTTATGTTGATGAAAGTATAAAACGTAAAGATTTGGAAGAATTAGATGCTGAGGTTATACCACCACAGGTAAGTGTTGAAGTAGCCGAAAGTAATGAAAGTCCTATACCCTTATGGATGGTAGCTGCTATAGCTCTTAGTTGCGCTAGTGGATGTTTAGTAATTTTAAGATTTATCAATCGTCCCAGAAAAAAACCTAAAATCATCAAGCGTGTTGTTAATCGCGATGAAATACGTTTAGCACAGGGACGTTATCAAGCAATGGAAGCACGTTTACCAAAAAGGAAAACACCTGTTTATGTATCATCCCATCCACGGAGAACTCCGATAATGGCTATGCCTCCGCAAAAGCCGCAACCAAAGCCTGTTATTACAGTTTTACCCCCCGAACATAGTTTTAAGCCCGATCAAAACAATCAAGATTCTTTGGCTGATATTATGGATATTCGCAAACAAAACTCTTTATCGTCAATGTTGCATAAGTAGTATAACAATGGTCATATTGGTTAGGACATCATCATTTTGTTCTTAAGGGAACTTTTACTCTTAACAGCAAACTCTTAACAGAAAAATGCCCTAACAATTTTGGCTACCCTTCGGTTTAGTATAAATGTACTAATATTTTCCCAGGATAAATTTTTTGTTAATTCATATCTTGCACCATAGAAAGCTATCGTCAAAATAATTACTAATTATTTGACTTAGTTTTTATCCGCCTAGAACTGCAAGTCCCAGTTTGATAGCAGAAGCCCATTTTAATGGACTAAAGATATTACAGCTTTACGTTAGTTATATTTTTATTTCTATTTTTTATCATGTAGTTAATTATGCGTAAAGTGCAAGATATAAGTTAATTAAATATTAAATATTAAGAGCTAAGGTTAAAGATTGTCACTCCACGCTTTCGAGAATTTCCCGTCGATATGCGTGTTTTTTTGTGTTTATCATTCCTTCCTTGTCTCTGGCAAGGAATGCAGTATCTGAGGCTAGGGCATAACTCTACCTCCTAATCAACTGGAGGCAGAGCTTCACGCAGCTTTTTCCCAGGTGGAGACTGGCAACCAGTTCTATATACAATTATAGAAAGCGTTGTGAGCAGTCTAAATTAAGGTATTAACCGCCTTATTGCCTGATTTTAAACTAAATTATCAAACAAATTAGAAAACCTGCCAAAATGGCAACCAACTTCAAATTGAGTCAGTTATCTTTAATCAAGATAAACGACTTCAAGGGTGTTGTTATCAGGGTGTATCACTTTAATAACCGATTGTGATACGCTCTTTACCAAAAAAAATTATCTTTTTTGAATGGGATATATATCCTAACAGTTAAATGAGATAATTGTCAATGATAATTAGGATTAAAAGAAAATTCAAAAAATCAAAAAAAAATTACAAAAAAATATAAGTTTAGTTTGCCGCATTAGGAATACCAACCGCGTACAAATGTTGCGTTGGCCCAAAAACAGCCCCCAAAATCAAGGCAATGTTTGTACGTATTCCTGAACGCTTCAGCGGCAAATGTAAGAATGGGAGTGAATGCTTGTGGTATGCATCCTCCCATTCTTATTTTTATGGGTACTTTTTGTGATTCAGAAGAATTTTGTACTTCTTAAAAATTCAATAGTCGCTATTTTAATTGCATCTGCGGAACCACTTGAAGCGTCATGATGACAGTTAGTAAGAATTTGGAATTGAGAATTAGAAATCAGCTGATGTAGTTTTTTCCCATCTTCAATTTTGAACCAACTATCTTGTTCACCCCACATAATTAATGTATGACATTCAATCTTAAATAAATGTTCCTGAATTTTGGTCAACCAATTAGGTTGATTGTTTTGAGAATTTTCAATTTCTCGTGCAGCGATTTGTAATTCTTGAGCAACTTTAAAAAAAGTACCGGGGAACTCGATATAGGGGTATGTTATCCAGAATACATCTTCCGTTGTCAAAATTGAAGGGTCAAATAATACATTACGTCTTTCTATTGCCATGATTTCTCTAATCAATGGTGCGAAAAGGTAACTTAAACGGAATTTATCAATTATTTCTATTAATTGTAGGGGTGTGTTTGCGAGTACAGACATACCCCAATGAGGAAGCTTTTTCGCGAATACTGGAACATTAACAATTACCAAATGAGAAACTAATTCCGGATATTCTTCAGCAAAAGCGAGAGCAATTAAACCTCCTAGAGATTCTGCTAATATTGCTACTGGTTCATCACATAATGATTTAATAATGCGTTGTAATTCAATTACTTGATGACCTGTAGTTTCTTCGCGATGTAATGGTTTTTCCGAAAATCCAAATCCTTTAGCATCAAAGCAAATAACTCGAAAATATTTAGATAATGGTTCGATTAGATAGCGCCAATTATAGCTCCAGCTACCAATACCATGCAGTAAAAATAAAGGTTTACCCGTACCTTTTTCACCATAAGCAATTTGTACGGGATAACCTTGACTATCAGTAATAGTTATTTTTTGTTGTCCTTGAGGAAAGGTATTTTGCCACCAGTCTTTCATTAATGGGTAATGGGTAATGGGTAATGGGTAATGGGTAATTGGTAATGGGTAATTGGTAATTGGTAATGGGTAATGGGTAATGGGTAATGGGTAATTGGTAATTGGTAATGGGTAATTGGTAATGGGTAATTGGTAATTGGTAATGGGTAATTGGTAATTGGTAATTGGTAATTCCTAACTCCAAACTCCTAACTCCAAACTCCTAACTCCTAACTCCTAACTTCCTGTAAAAATTCCCCAAATTAAACGTGTAATTACGACGGAAAATGTAACTAAACCGATAGCAAGCAATAATAATACAGCTAAAAGTATAAATACGAACCAAATATCTGCTCTTTTATTTTGACTAGGAAATTTCAAATGTTCTTCCAACAATTTGATGTTATGGTCATTCGCTTTCCAAGCAAAATCAAAAAAGTCTCCTAAAACGGGTACTAAACCTACTAAGGCATCAATAATAATATTTACAGTCATTCTGCCTAAAGTTGCTTTAGAAGCACCCAATCGTGCCGATTCTAAGACAATATAGGCTGAAAGCAGAACACCTAAAAAGTCACCACCTGCGGGTATTAGTCCGAGTAGTGGATCTAAACCTACACCGATTCCGGTACCGGGAATAGTAATAGCTTTATCTAAGATGCGACTGAGAATCCGTAAACGTTTTAAAGTAGGTGCTTTGATATCAGGGTTGAGAGAATAAAATTGAGAAGGTGGCAAAGACATGGGAGGAATGACTTTTATAGGATGAAATAGCTTGTTCTTTTATTGTTATAATTGAATGTTGGATAATATTGCAGTAAAGATGTAGTTTAAAATACTATTTAATTAATTTCAATAATTTCAATTTCAATCAGCTTCAATTTTTTTTGAAGGAATTGGGATACATATTTTCTCCAACAGTGACGTTTAATTGATTACCTATTAATATTACAGCAGCAGTCATATAAAGCCATAGCATGAGTACAATTACAGTACCAATAGCGCCATATGCTTTATTGTAATTGCCAAAATTCGCGACATAAATTCTAAATAAATTTGAGACAAAAGCCCAGCAAATAGCTGCAAATATTGCTCCCGGCATAATTGGTGTTCCTTTTTTCCAACGGCTTGGTCCATAACGATAAATAAAAGCGAAGGCAGAAGCTACAATTATTAATGCTAATGGATAACGCATCAAGTTCCACAGGTCGGATAAAAAGTTTAAGTAACCAGCAGAATTATCTACTAGAAACTGCAACAGTTCTCCACTGATAAATACTAAAATACAAGCTATTAACAAAAGGATAATAGTTCCAATTGTTAAAGCTAAAGACACTATTTTGGCTTGCCAAAATGGACGTTTTTTATCTAAAGATGTTTGTTGAATTTGGTCTAAAGCAGCCATTACGGTACTAATTGCACCAGAAGAAGTCCAAAGTGCAGCGATAAAACTTAAAGAAAACAATCCGCCATTTTTGGAGTTAGCAATTTCATTTCTAGCAAATTCTGTAATTAAATCTAAAACTTCTTGAGGTGCGATTTCGCTAAGTTGTTGTGCTAGTTCATTAAAGATATTTTGCAAACTTTGTTCTAACAAACCAATTGCCGTCAAAATAGCAAGAATTCCTGGAAATAGAGATAACATGGCATTATAAGCGATTTCGGAAGCTAATCCTAATAGTCGCTGTTTTCCTACATTACTAGCAACTTGTTTAAGAGTGTTGAAACTCAGGTGACGAAAAAATCTCAAAAAACGAGGTTTGATCATAATTGGGTAATTGATAACTGATAACTGATAACTGATAACTGATTTCAAGTCAACTTGAGTATGACATTTGACTGAGTTTCTTCTCCGATTTTTGCGGTAATTCGTTTTTTATCGATTTTCCATTTAAATTCAAAGTACTCTTGAATAACTTTTGCCCTTGTCTTATTAGTTTCTACAGTTTCATCTGGTTTTTGATTGGCAATTACTTCTAGATTTAAGTTAGGTTGTTGCTGTAAAGTAGAAGCTATACTATCTAAAATTTCAAGGCTTTCGGTTGTAAGTATTGTTGATTTTTCTTCAAAGTTAATTCTTACGGGAGTTGCAGCAATCCTCTTCATGCTGACTTTTGCTGATGGGTAATTCAGTCTTTGTCTAATATCATTAGCAAGTAAAACTTGAGCATCTTTATCAATATCGCGATCGCTTAAATATATGATGCGGATAGCCATCGATTCTACTGGATTGTTAATCAAATCGTAATTAATCATCCTTGCAGGTGGTGGAAGTCTTAAATTAAGTAAAGCTGAGTTGATTTCTTGCAAAAAATTGGCTTGTAATTGAGCAATGGTAACGATTGGTTCTGATGGCTCTTCTTGAGGTGTTGTGCGTAAAAATTGATTGGATGCGGTAGGAATTTCAATTAAGTTTAAGGATAATAATTCTTGCGGTTTACCTAAACGGTTTGCTAATAGTTTAACGAACTGATTTTGTTCTTTGGGTGTATATAATTCACTAGTAAAAATCTGGAGTTGAATCGTTAACTTACGATTTTTTTCACGAGTTGAAACTTGACTAATAAAAGAACGTGGTTCCCCTGAAGGTAAATCGGCAAAATTTTCGATCCAAATGTCTCTAATTGCTGAATTAATCCGATTTTCCTGTTGTTTTAAAGTAATTTCCTGTTTAAGTTGCATAAATGATTGATTGAGAGGAAATAAAATACTCAAAATCGTAATTACAATTAATATAAATCTACCGGGAAGACTACCAATTTTTTTTAAATGTTTTGATTGAGGAAGTAATTCTAAAAAATTTCTTGCCCAGTGAGTTTCTTTGTATTTTATTCGCCATTCTCTAACTGTTTGTTTAGTGCTAACACTATCAATATGTAAAGCCAAAAAAACAATCATGGCGGTAAAAGTAATTGCTACCAAGTTGGTGAAAAACAATAATCCACCACCTCTTGCAACCCGCAATCCATTTATCATATTGACGCTGACAGCGATACCAAACCCGTATCCTACAACACATAGAGGTGGCATCAACGCAACTGCGATCGCAACACCAGGAATTGAAGTTACTACCCCTTTTGGCTTTTTACAAATAGCCACAGAACCTACAGCACCGGAAAATAATGCTACTACTAAATCTAAAATATTCGGTTGAGTACGGGCTAAAATTTCTGGTGTCATTTCCTTAAAAGGTAGTAAGGAAACTAACAGCACCGCAAACAAAATAGCAACTAGACAAGAAAGCGCTAGCTTAATAATTGCCCGGACAGCTAAAATTATATCACCCGCAGCCAAGGCTAAACCATTACCCAAAATACTCCCCATCAAAGGAGAAATTAACATTGCTCCAATAATCACCGCAGGGCTATTTAATACCAGCCCAACAGTGGCAATCCCAGCCGAAAAAAGCACTTCAATCCAATAGCTAATGTCTTTGAGAATGACAGAATTACATATTCCCAGATAAACTTCTTCCTTACGAACTGCATCAATTTCTAAATTATTTGACAGCCAATCTCGGAACATACCAAATTTTTGACCTTTTTTATTTTGCTGACTCATGATATGGGAGGATGGGGTTCGGGGGAGATGGGGAGATGAATTTTTGGTGTTAAGCCTTAATTTATCGTAAAAATATAGTTATGTGAGATGAATTTGCTTTTTTGATCGTAAAATCCTTACAGATATTATTCTATGAGTGAAGATTTAACCCAACAATGGTTGACGGAGATTCAAGCCTTGAAACAGCAGATAGCACAACTTCAAGCTGAACGAATCGCGACTTGGGAAAGTACTGAAAAATGGCGTAAACTTTACAACACCGAAGCCGAACAACGTCGTAATGATGCTCAACTTTTTCAGCAGACTATTGCTTCCTTGAAAGCAGAAATTCAGAAACTTAAAGGTATAGAAGATGCCACTCTTCCAGATAGCGAGACAGTGACAGCGATTCAGCAGGAAGTAGCCCAACTCACAACACTAGAAGATTTGAAAACCAAACTTACCTTAACTATGAAAGAACGCGATCGCCTTTTCCAAGCTTTAAAAACGGAACAAGATAACCATTCTCAAACCCGTAAAAGTTTAACTACTGCATTAGGTGATGCTATCGATGGTTTGAAGCGGCAAAAAAACTAATATAGGTTAAAGGTTAAAGGTTAGAGGTCAAAGGTTAAAGGTTAAAAGTGAAAATTATACTTGTTATTTCTGTGGTTATTACTGATTAAAAAATATTTCACAAATTTAATTACCCATTACCAATTACCAATTACCCATTAGCAATTACCAATTACCAATTACCAATTACCCATTACCAATTACCCATTACCAATTACCAATTACCCATTACCAATTACCCATTCCCAATTACCAATTACCAATTACCCATTACCAATTTTAATCAATTGCTTCGAGTATTTTGTCAAATTGAAAGTTTTCGGCAAAATGTTTTAAAACAGTTGTTAATTCGGTGTTTTGGGGCGGGATTTCTTCTATTAGCTCGAATATTAAATTGTCGCTACATTGGGCTGCGGCATGAGATATTTGTGCTACCAATTCAGGGGGTATTTGAGATAATAAATTACGTAAATTAGTTGATGTAAAAATGTTTGTAGATATAGGGGTTACTGGTTGAGGGGTAGAGTTTTCTTCTTCTTCTTGATATAAATATTTTACTCCCAGATGTTGCTTGAGTTTTTTTAATAGTGTTTCTTTAGAAAATGGCTTGTTAATTAAATCATCGCAACCGGCTTGAATAATTATATTTTTTTGTTCTTCAAAGGCATTTGCAGTTAAAGCAATAATGATAGTTTTTTTTGTAATGAAACTATGAGATATTGTTTCTTTCTCTCTGGATTTAATAATTTTTGTGGCTTGATATCCGTCCATTGTTGGCATTCGCATATCCATTAATATCAAGTGTGGCTGCCATTCTTCCCATAGAATTATTGCTTGTGAACCGTTAGCAGCTTCTTGGACGTTAAATCCAAGCTGGGAAAGCATTTTTATGATTAATAAACGACTTTCCGGACGGTCATCAACGACTAAAATACGATATTGTATTTGAGATGGAACTAAACTAATTATTTGACAGTTATTTTGATTAATTTCGGTTTTCGGTGGAAAAGCAAGATTTACTTGAATATCAAAACTGAATTTTGAACCAACTCCCGGCGTACTTTCAACTGTAATATCTCCTCCCATTAACTGTACATATTTACGGCTAATTGCTAAACCTAAGCCGGTTCCCTGCTGTGATTCTCTTCCAGAAGAGGTTTGTTTAAAGGCTTCAAATAAAAGTTCGATTTCTTCGGGTAAAATACCAATTCCTGTGTCTGTAACTTCAAAAATGAGACAAATTTTGGGAGCAGAAGAAGTAATTTCTAACTTCTCTCCCCCCATCTCCCCATC
>NZ_JADEWL010000280.1 GCF_015207665.1 Plectonema cf. radiosum LEGE 06105 | reverse complement strand
CTTCCGTAGGAATCCTTGCAGGCCCGGGTCATAATGGTGGTGATGCTTTAGTTGTGGCTCGCGAATTACATTTTCGCGGTTATGAAGTTAGGGTTTATTGTCCTATTTCTAAGCTTAAGGAATTAACTGCACAGCATTTACAATATGTCCGCAGTTTGGGTATTCCTTGTGATGATTCCCTTGAAAAGCTACAAAATTGCGATTTTTTTATTGATGGTTTATTCGGTTTTGGCTTGGAAAGGGATATTACAGAACCGATCGCAAGTGCTATTAGTCAGCTAAATCAATGGAATAAGCCAGTTTTTAGTATTGATGTACCTTCTGGTTTACATACAGATACGGGAAAAGTTCTCGGAGTTGCTGTTCGCTCTACTTATACTCTGTGTCTGGGTTTGTGGAAGCTTGGTTTATTGCAAGATCAAGCTTTAGAATATGTAGGTAATGCTGAATTAATTGACTTTGATATTCAATATACAGATGTGCAAGCTATATTAGGAAAATCTCCTAATATCAAACGCATTACTAGTGCGATCGCCCTGGCAAATCTTCCTTTACCTCGTCCCCAAGTAACTCACAAATACAAAGAAGGTCATTTACTGCTTGTTTGCGGTTCTCGTCGTTATGCGGGTGGTGCAATTTTAACTGCTTTGGGAGCGCGGGGTTCTGGTGTAGGGATGCTTTCTATCGCTGTACCGCAATCCCTTGCATCTACAATGGTGTCACATTTACCCGAAGCTTTAATTATCGGTTGTCCGGAAACTGAAAGTGGCGCGATCGCAAAGTTACAATTACCCGATAATACTGATTTAAATACTTTTGATGCTATCGCTTGCGGTCCGGGTATTACCCTAGATGCGGTTTCAATTTTACAGGAAATATTAGATAATCCTAAACCTTTACTTTTAGATGCTGATGGTTTAAATATTCTCGCCCAAATGGGAACTTTACAAACCTTACAAAAACGCCAAGCTTCAACTATACTTACTCCTCATCCCGGCGAATTTAAGCGCTTATTCCCCAATATTCCCGATGTCAATCAAAATAGAGTTTCTGCTGTTCTTGAAGCCGCAAAACAATCTGGTGCAATCGTACTGTTAAAAGGTTCCAAAACTGCGATCGCAAATTCCCAAGGCTGTGTTTGGATTAATCCCCAAAGTACCCCGGCTTTAGCCCGTGGAGGTAGTGGTGATGTGTTAACTGGATTACTCGGTGGATTAATGGCGCAAGCTGTTTCACGAAAGTTAGATTTAGAAAAAATGGTTGCAACAGCTGCATGGTGGCACGCTCAATCAGGGATTTTAGCAGCTCTTGAGCGCACCGAATTAGGAGTAGATGCTTTTACTTTGACACAATACTTGATACCCGTATTGACATCCTTTAGAGCATAATTTTTTAGCACAGTAAATTTATGTAAATCTCTAAATCTACTCTAATTAAAGATTACATACCATACGTGAATGAGCTAAATCGCGAATCAACGGTACTCGTGAACTAATATACGCACCCATTGCGCTAATTTGCTCTCCAGTAAGTAGATTTTTGTTTTCTAATTGGCTGAGTAACTGATTTAAAAGGTCTGCATCATTTAAATTTAACAGAGTCTTGGTTTCGGTTTCTTCAATTACCGACCATACATGACGCATTGTAACCGCTCTTTCTTTGAGTCCTAACATAGCTTTCTAATCCCAAATCTAAATTAAATATGCAATCTTTCTCTCTAACCGACATTTGATTTTTAAATAACCCCAGCTATAAACCGGAAGGTGAAAAGTCACGCAGGCTAGTTGAATCATCTTAAGAAAATATTAAACCTTAAATCTAAAGAAAAGATTAAATGTTAAAATATATTTCTTTTTTTATAAGAATCTAAACAAACGCTTACATAAATATATTTTTTCTGAGTTAGCGGCTTTAATAATCTTGAATAATCTTAAAGTTTTAAACGAGTTCAGCCAGTATAAATACCTGGAACATAAAAATATAAGCGTCAATCTTTAATTTATTACGGTTGGCGCTTATTTATAACGTATTGAGTATTGAAATATGTTATGGATCGACAAAATTATTAAATAGTAATGGTTGCCCCAACCATTGGGATGTCATCATCGGATTTTGAAACTGCTTGGCGATCGCAACAGTATTATCTTCTCCCACAATTAAGTAATCATCTCTAACGGGATAAGAATAGCTAGTATAGTTAGTAAATTATCTGTATCGCCAAAAAAAACGAATCAAACGGATAAAAGCGATTTTTTCAGTACAGTATCATTTGCATAAGACAGTATTAAAGGACAATCACACATGACACAAGCCAAAGCTGGTAACAACGTCAAAGTTCACTACACAGGCAAATTGGACGATGGCACCGTTTTTGATTCCTCCATCGAACGGGAACCTTTGCAGTTCTCCCTTGGTTCAGGAAATGTGATTCCGGGTTTTGAAGAAGCGATAATTGGGATGACTCCGGGAGAGTCAAAAACTGCAACCATTCCTCCCGATCAAGCTTACGGTCCTCAGCGTGAAGAACTGGTAATCACAGTTGAGAAAGAGCAAATACCTACAGACTTATCAGTAGAAATTGGTCAGCAGCTACAAATTTCTCAAAACGACGGTCAAGTAATTCCTGTTATTGTTACAGATGTCTCGGATTCTCAAGTCACCCTTGACGCGAATCATCCCCTAGCAGGACAACAATTAACTTTTGATATTGAGTTAGTGGAAGTTAATTAAAGGTCAAAGGGTTAGGAGTTAGGAGTTAGGAGTTAGGGGTTAGGGGTTAGGAGTTAGGAGTTAGGAGTTAGGGGTTAGGGGTTAGGAGTTAGGAGTTAGGGGTTAGGAGTTAGGGGTTAGGAG